>CANFHO010000087.1 GCA_947447005.1 Chitinophagaceae bacterium | reverse complement strand
TTAAACAATGGAACGCTGCACGTAGATCTTGCATATCAGGATAATCAAAGAAAAGAATATGGAAATCCAATGGAATCCGATGCGTTTGGATTGTTTTTTGACCTTCATACCTTCAATTACAGCTTCAGATATAATGTACAAAAGATCAAAGGTTGGGAGACTAGCTTTGGCTTGGGTGGTATGAAGCAGACAAGTGAGAATAAGGGGATTGAGTTTCTAATACCTGCCTACGGTTTATTTGATGCTGGCGCATTTGTTTTCAGCCAGAAGAGTTTCAAGAAACTCATATTTGCTGGCGGTATTCGTTACGACAACAGATCATATGAATCAAAGGAATTGATACTGGATGCAAATGGAAATCCAATTTCAACTCCGTCGCAAAATAGCATCACTAAGTTCAAGGCGTTCAACAGTAATTTCGGAGGGATTTCAGGAAGTGTGGGAATTTCTTACCAGCTGAACCCATTGTCAACATTGAAGTTCAATTTATCCAGAGGTTTTCGTGCACCCAATGCATCTGAGCTATCATCCAATGGAAGACATGAAGGTACATTTCGTTATGAAATCGGAAACAACCATTTGAAATCCGAAATGAGTCACCAGTTTGATATTGCATATTTCTTCAACTCCGATCACTTCACGTTTGAGTTCACTCCGTTTTTGAATCTAATCAGTCATTATATCTATGTAGAAAAGCTGAAATCGAAAAACGGACTCGACAGTATTCCAGATCCAACTGATCCAGCTCCAGGGTTCAGTTATACGTCAGGTAATGCTGTTTTGAAGGGAAGTGAAATATATCTTGATCTGCATCCACATCCATTGGATTGGTTGCATTTGGAAAATTCATTTTCATTTGTACGGGCAACCCAACGCAGACAAACCGATAGCACAAAATATTTACCTTTTATTCCAGCGCCCAAATACAGGGGAGAGGTCAAAGTGCAATTCAAAAAGGTTCCTGTGGTGTTGAGCAATGCATATTTAAAACTCAGTGTGGATCACTATTTCAGCCAGAATAGTGTGTTTAGTGCATATGGTACAGAAACAGCCACTCCATCCTATACATTGTTGAGTGCAAGTGTAGGGTCCAATATTAAAATGAATAAGAAAGCGGATGCCATGAGTTTATTTATTACAGGAGATAATCTCACCAATGTGGCATACCAGAGTCATTTGAGTCGATTGAAATATGCTTCGGAGAATAGGTTGACTGGCAGAACTGGTGTATTCAACATGGGACGAAACATCAGTATAAAAATGATTTTTAAATTTTAAAAAATAGCATGGAATTATCAATCACCACACCTGCGTTGCTTTTTCCTGCCATCAGTCTTTTGTTGCTGGCATATACAAATAGATTTCTTGCTATTGCAAGTCTTGTGCGAAAATTGATTGATGACTATAAAGTTGAAACAAACAAAAAAAGCCTTGTTCTTCAAATCAAAAGTCTGAAACGACGCTTGAATTATATCAGATATATGCAGGGCTTTGGCGTGTTCAGTTTTCTTTTGTGTGTTACTTGCATGTATAGCATATACAATTCATGGACCTATTCTGCAAACATTATGTTTGCATTCAGTCTCATTTCCTTGCTCATATCCATTTTGTTTTCATTGGTTGAAATATGGATCAGCACCAATGCGCTTGAATTGATGTTGGGTGACATTCAGGAACTTTCTTAAAAAGTGAAAAGAGAAAAGTGAAGAATGAAAAATGTATTGCATCTTAGTTTTTTAACTATTCTCATTTCATTCTTCATTCTTAACTCTTCACTTTTCGTTCTGTTTATTGTTTTCTCTCCCCAATCTGCTGCCTCCACATGGCGTAGTAGAGTCCTTTCTCTTGCAGGAGATCTGCATGGGTGCCTGTTTCAATGATCAAACCTTTTTCAAGTACATAGATCTTGTCGGCGTGCATGATGGTTGAAAGCCTATGTGCTATGAGTAATGTGATTTGCTCTCTTCTGGAAGATATTTCCTTGATGGTATCTGTGATTTCTTCTTCAGTGATGGAATCCAAAGCAGAGGTAGCTTCATCGAATAGCAATACCCTTGGATTTCTCAGCAAGGCTCTTGCGATGGATATACGTTGTTTTTCCCCTCCGGATAATTTCAAACCACCTTCGCCTAAAACCGTATCCAATCCTTTTTCAGCTCTTCCCAACAAAGACTGACATGATGCCTTGTCCAGAGCAGATTGCAATTCTGCATCAGTAGCAGAAGGATTTACAAACAAGAGGTTCTCTCTGATGGTTCCAGAGAACAATTGTGTATCCTGTGTTACAAAGCCAATTTGTTTTCTGAGGTCTTCAAAATTGATCTTGTTTTCATCGAGTCCGTTGTATAATATTTTTCCTTCCTGCGGGCGATACAATCCAACCAATAATTTCATCAGGGTTGTTTTGCCAGAACCAGAAGGGCCTACAAATGCAATGGTTTCACCGCGATTGACATTAAAGCTGATGTCTTCAATTGCTTTCTGTTTGGCAGTAAGATGCTTGAATGCAACATGATTGAATTCAAGTGTTTTGATATCTCCCAAGGCCATAGGGCTTGCAGGTGCCATCTCAGGTACCTTCTGCATGAGGGTATGGTAATTGTTGATTGATGCTTCAGCTTCACGATAGGAGAGAATGATGTTTCCGATTTCCTGCAAAGGACCAAAAATGAAAAATGAAAAGAACTGCATGGTCACCATTTCATGTGGTTGCATCTTGTCTTTAAAAATCAGCCACATCAGTAGGAATAGGATGAACTGACGAAGAGTGTTCACCATGGTTCCTTGTAGGAAGCTGATGCTCCTTATCTTTTTCACTTTTGTGAGTTCAAGATTCAGGATCTTGAAAGTATCTGCATTCAATCTTTTTACTTCCTGTTCAGTAAGTCCCAAACTTTTAACCAACTCAATGTTTCTAAGGCTTTCAGTAGTTGTGCCTGCAAGTGAGGTTGTTTTACTAACAATATTTTTTTGAATGATTTTGAGTTTTTTACTGAGGATGTTGGTCGTTACAGAAAGAAAAACAATACCAACTACATAGGCAACTGGAACGGACCAATGTATATAGAGTGATGCGTAAATAAAAACAAAAATAATACCTACAAGAATGGCAAAGAGTGCATTGAGGAAGTAGTTGATGAACTTCTCCATGTCGGTGCGAACTTTGGTAAGTACGCTGAGTGTTTCCCCGCTTCGCTGGTCTTCAAACTCTTGATAGGGAAGTTTCATCGCATGTTGTAAACCACTCGTAAAGATGGTAGCGCCAAATTTTTGAATCACTACATTTGCAAAATAATCTTGTAAATTTTTGGCAATTCTACTCATCATGGCAGTGCCCATTGACATTCCCAGGAGGAGTAAAACAGAATTCATAAAAGTACCATAAGGTTCAGGTACGCCTGCTTCTTGTTTATTGTTAGTGTCTTGCGCCAACTTGATGATCTTACCGAAGATAATCGGATCGATCAATGAAAAGATGGTATTCACCGATGCAAGCAGCATGGTGGTAATGATAAGCCATTTATAAGGCTTGAGATAGCCGATGATCGTTTTCATACGGCAAGTAACAACAAATTCTATACCAATGTTTGAACGTTGACCTGAATTTTTAATTTTTTCTGAAACTCCAGCGAATCATTTCCTTCCAGGTTACTTTCTTGCCATACATCAAGATACCGGTGCGATAAATTTTCCCTGCAAACCAGGTAGTTAAGATGAATCCACCGATAAGGCTTAACATGGAGGCGGCCAATTGCCAATATGGCACAGTGTTTGGAACGCCGAATGGAATACGACCCATCATGATAATTGGTGAAGTGAATGGAATGATACTTGTCCATACACCCAAGCTGGAACCAGGATTTGCTAATACACTTTGAAGAATTACAAAAGCGAAAATGATGGGCATGGTAATTGGCATCATCAAGGCTTGAGCCTCCTGTGGGTCTTCATTGATTACACTGCCGATGGCAGCAAATATCGCTGCATAAAACAAATATCCTCCCAGAAAGTAGAAAAGGAAACAACCAATAATCACAAACCAGTTTACGCTGTTGGTCAATGCTGTT
Source organism: Chitinophagaceae bacterium (assembly GCA_947447005.1). Taxonomy (GTDB): domain Bacteria; phylum Bacteroidota; class Bacteroidia; order Chitinophagales; family Chitinophagaceae; genus Pollutibacter. The sequence goes on along the minus strand of CANFHO010000087.1, from coordinate 9,236 downwards.
TTTGCCTGCAATAATTTGAAAGCTGTTGCATTGGTCCCTGCATCCCCCATCGCTTGTTGTCCGGCCTGCATGTTTTGGAATTGGTGATAGGTGTCAGCAGGAATGAAGGCTGATAGCGAGCTGGAGATGACTGTCATCAAAACAATCCACAATAACAATTGAGTTAGACCCACACCTGCAATACCTACAATTTTGCCCATCATGAGTTCAAATGGTTTGCAAGAGGAAACAATTACTTCTGCAATACGGTTTGTTTTTTCTTCTGCTACGCCACGCATCACCATGGCACCAAAAATGAACATGGTAATGTAAATAAGAAATCCGCTTCCAAAGCCAATGGCGTATGCGATGCCTGTATTGGCTTCTTTGGCTTTTCCTGAATCATCAGAAACCATATTGGTTAGTGTTACTTTTTCTTCAGTAAGATTTGCAATAGAATCGAGTGTGTTTTTATCAATCCCATTTTCTAGCAACAGATGATTTTCGTATGCCTTATTGAGCTCTTTTTCAATGTGTTTTTTTGCTTCGAATCCGATTTGTTTTTTGGAGATCAAATCGTTTTGCAAAGCACCATTTTTTTCAATTGGGTATAAGATTGCATCAAATTTTTGTTGCAAATAATTGGTGCTGTCCACTTTGTCAGAGTAGCTGAATACAACTGATCCTGCATCATCTTTCATGTTTTGTTTCAGATAGCCAGGATCGTTTACCACAGCCACTTTCACTTCTTCTCTAGAATTGATAGCGAAAAAGGTGGAGCCTGCAATGAAAATGAAAAATACAACGGGAATGAGAAAGGTAGTCAGGATAAAACGTTTGTTGCTAACCCTGGTGATGTATTCCCTTTTTATGATGAGTCCTATCTTGTTCATGTTGGAATGTTTCTGCTGATCAGTTATTGAATTGTCTGGCTTCCGGTGAGCCTTCCACCAGTTTGATGAAGATATCGTTGAGTGAAGGCAACACTTCATTGAAGGAACGAATGTTGAGTCCTTTGTGCATGAAGAATTGCAAAATGTCATTATTGCTGAAATCCTCATTACGTTTGATCAGGATGCTTTTTTCATTTGCCTTGATCAAATCGAAAAGATGGATGGCTGTATGTTCAGCCAAAATGGCTTGATCAAAGCTCACTTCAAAAATATGTTCCTTGAAATCCTGTTTCACCTGAGACACTGTACCATCCAGGATTTTTTGTCCCTTGTTCACCAAAATAATGTGGTCACAGATTTCTTCTACCTGTTCCATCCGATGCGTACTAAAAATAATGGTAGCGCCTTCTTTGGCCAGTCTGAATATCTCATCTTTGATGAGATTGGCATTCACCGGATCGAGGCCGCTAAATGGTTCATCCAGAATGATCAGTTTTGGTTTGTGTATAACGGTTGCAACGAATTGGAGTTTTTGACTCATGCCCTTACTAAGATCTTCCACTTTCTTGTTCCACCATGATTCCATATTGAATTTCACGAACCATAATTTGGCCTGTTCAAGAGCTTCTTTTTTAGAGAGTCCTTTCAGCTGAGCCAGATACAGGATCTGATCTCCTATTTTCATTTTCTTGTACAACCCGCGTTCTTCGGGCATGTATCCAATGAGACTGTTGTCTCTCAATGGTTCAAATTTTTGGCCATCCAGGGTGATGTTTCCTTCATCAGGGAAGAAGATCCCGGTGATCATGCGAAGCAGTGTTGTTTTTCCTGCACCATTTGGACCCAATAGTCCGAAGATGGATCCTTGTCCGATTGAAAAGCTGATATCGTCCACTGCCTTTTGGCCGGAGAAATGCTTTTTCAGGTTGTTGATTTCAAGTAATGTACTCATAAGAGGAGTTAGTGATGGCAATTTAGGACAATAAGTTGCATGGCGTTTGATAAATTGATGAGTGGTCTTTCGATTGTCAATGATGGAAAATCGATGATCGATGTTAACACTATAACACACTTGCCACTCTTTGTCCATCCATGGCAGCACTCACGATGCCGCCTGCATATCCTGCACCTTCGGCGCAGGGATATAGGTTTTTGATTTGAGGGTGTTGCAATGTTTCCGGATCCCGTGGGATACGGACGGAAGAGGATGTTCTGCTTTCAGGAGCAATCAGGATGGCTTCTTCAGTGTAATATCCTTTCATTTTTTTTCCGAATGCAATAAATGCTCCACGCAGGGATTCATGAATGAATGATGGCAATACCTCATTGAGATTGATTGGGTTGACACCTCTGAGATAGGATGTTTCAGGGAGTGTTGATGAAGATTTTCTGTTTACAAAATCAGTCATGCGTTGAGCAGGAGCTATAAAATATCCACCACCGGCTGCATAGGCTTTTTGTTCAACACTCTCTTGGAAATAGTGAAGTTGTAAGTTGCTGTTCGTTTCACTTTTATCTTTTAATTTTTCTCCTTTCATATATTTTTGTGCAGCAAGAATATCCACCTGCGCAACCATTCCGGAGTTGGCAAAGGAGTTATTTCGTTTCGAAGGGCTCCAACCATTTACCACAAGTTCTTTTTGTGACGTAGAGGCCGTGGCGATGATACCGCCGGGGCACATGCAAAAGGAGAATACACCGCGACCATTTACTTGTTCAACCAGTGAGTACGATGCCGGCGGGAGGTGTGTATCTCTTTGTATGTTAATCGGGCAATGATATTGTATTGAATCGATCAGTGCTTGCGGGTGTTCGATACGAACCCCCAGAGCAAAGGGTTTGGGCTCTATGAGAATCTTTTTTTCTTCCAGCAATAAATAAATATCCTTTGCAGAATGTCCGGTGGCTAGGATCACATCAGCTGCTTCAAATTTTTCTTCGGAGGCTGTTATTACAGAAGTGATGATTTCATTGCTGATGATAAAATCTGTGACTTTCTGGTTGAAGTGTACTTCTCCGCCGCAGGCGATGATTTGTTCCCGAATCTGTTGAATGATCTTTGGGAGTTTATTGGTGCCAATATGGGGATGTGCCGTGTACAGGATACTGGGGTCTGCACCAAATTGAACGAGTAATTGAAGTACTTTATCGACGCTTCCTCTTTTGCTGCTTCTGGTATATAGCTTACCATCGCTGTACGTTCCTGCACCCCCTTCGCCAAAGCAATAATTGCTTTCTTCGTTCAGGATTCCATCCTTGTTCAGTGAAGCCAGGTCGCGTCTTCTTTCCCGAACATCCTTTCCACGTTCGAGGATGATAGGCTTGATGCCACGTTGGATGAGTTCAAGTGCGGCGAAGAGTCCTGCTGGACCCGCTCCAACAATCACCACTCTTTTGGCATCAGCTTTCAGTGTTTCGAAAGTGAAATGTGGAAGTGGGGTATTAAAAAAAGGCTCATCAATGAAGGCGTTGACCTTCAGGTTGATGAGCACATTTCTTTTTCTTGCATCGATGGAGCGTTTCAGCAAATGGTAACCGGTAACAGCCAAAGGGGCTTTACCGGTATGCAATGCGATTGCTTCCTTGATCGCAGCAGGGTCGGCTGCATCTTTCGGGGAAAGTTGCAATAGAATCTCTTGCTGCATTATTATTTTATACTAGAAAGGAAGATCGTCTGTAATGCCTTCCTGGCTGGCTGGATCAGGAGAAAATGCCGGAGGTGTTTCAATTGGAGCACCTGTACCCATGGCTACATTTTCAATTCTCCAGGCGTCTAGGTTGGTGATATAGTTTATCTGACCATTCTTTTCCCATTTGCTTCCTTTAATATTGAAATGCACTTTAACAGTATCCCCGATATTGAACCTGTCGATGATCGAGGTCCTGTCTTGTACAGATTGGAATTTCACGAAATTAGTGATGGTGCGACCATTGATGTCTTCGTTTGTTTCAACCACAAATTCTCTTGTCTTGAATGTGGCGCTGCGTTGGATGGTGTCAAATTTGGCAACCAATTTACCTGTAATATCAAAACTCATATGATTAACTATTTAGGCGAAAATATCATTTAATTGTGTGAGTATAAAATTTCACTGCCATCAAAAAAAACTTTAACTTCAGAAATTATCATGAAACGGACCATTCTTCCTCTCTTTTTGCTGATTTTAGGTTGTCGAAGTTCCCAACCCATTACCGGTATTTCCTTTAAGGATTATGTTGTAACCAAGTCAACTTGGCTTGATTCCGCTTATGTTGGAATGCTAAAGCCATACACGGATAGTGTGGGTAAAACCATGGATCAGGTGTTGGCCAGGGTTCCGAAGGATTTATTGAAAGAGGTTCCCAACAGCAGTTTGGGAAATTTTTTGGCGGATGCTTATTTGGATATGGCAAGAGAGAAATTCGAAAAAAGGGCTGAAATAGCTTTTATGAACCATGGAGGTGTCAGGATCAATCGAATTGGTGCTGGTGAAGTAACTCGCAGAATGGTGTATGAAGTTATGCCTTTCGACAATTTGTTGGTTATCGTGGAATTAAAAGGGGATGTGTTGCAAGCCTATTTGGATAAGCTTGCGGCAGAAGGAGGAGGTGGTGGAGTTGCAGGGCTTAGCATGGGAATAAAAGATAAAAAGGCTGTTGATGTAAAGATTGGTGGAAGCCCAATTGAGTCAGGGAGAACATATTTTATGGTAAATTCAGATTATGCTGTAGATGGGGGAGGTGGCTTTACAGCGTTGAAGAAATTAAAACAACAGCGTACACAGTATTTTTTAAGGGATGCGATTATTGAATATTGTTCAAAGCAACAATCAAAAGGACAATCCATTCCAATTGAACCAGCAATACGGATTACCAATGAATAGGAGAAAATTTATACTGCAAGGAGCCTTAGGTGCCAGTGCCATGGCATTGCCCGGTGCATTGTTTGCAGGAGATGAAGTTGTAAGGCTCACTATTTTACATACAAACGATGTACATAGCAGGTTGGATCCATTTCCGATGGATGGCTCTGCCAATGCAGGCAAAGGTGGTGTTGCTGGTAGGGCTGCCATTATCAAAAAGATTCGAAGTGAACAGGAACATGTTTTATTGCTGGATGCGGGAGATATTTTTCAGGGAACACCCTACTTCAATATCTTTAAAGGAGAACCAGAGATGAAGGCCATGCAAATGATGGGTTATGATGCCGCTATTATGGGCAACCATGATTTTGATGCTGGCATGGAAAACTTTGCAAATCAGTTGGTAACACATGGAAAATTTCCAATCCTCATGTGTAATTATGGGTTTCAAAATACCCCTATGGAAAGCCAATTTCAGCCATATAAAATATTCAAAAAAGGGCACTTGAAAATAGGTGTAACTGGGGTTGGAATTGAGATGATTGGGCTGGTGCCTGAAAACCTGTTTGGCAACACCACATATTTGGATCCAATATCCAATGCAAACAAGGTTGCTACAATGTTGAAAAAAGATAAAGGATGTGATATGGTGATATGTTTATCCCATTTGGGTGATAAGTATACAGAGAACAAAGTAAGTGATGAAATATTGGCTAAAGAGTCCGAAAACATTGACTTAATCATTGGCGGACATACACATCGTTTTTTTGATAAACCAAGGGAATATACGAACAAATCAGGGAAAAAGGTGTTGGTGAATCAGGTAGGTTGGGCTGGTATCCAACTGGGTAGGTTGGATTTCATTTTTTCTAAAAAAGAGGGACAAAAATTAGAGAAAAACAATATCATACCCGTAGTGGAAAATATTGTGGAATAAAAAATTTTTTTATTTGGAAAGTGAGTCTATATTCGCCGTCCGACCTGTTATAACGGATATGTGTAATACACAAGTTGAAGAGTACAAAAATAACAGGATTCGGTTAGATGGGAACCTAAGTATTGTTGAATATATTTTTAGAAAGAAAGTCGTTAAGGCAGTAAGTGCAGCTCGTAATCTGTGATATTCATTTGTACCAATAGGTCCTTTATATTTTAACCTCAAAACTACTCACAAGGACTGATGGAGAACACTTTTGAAAAAATTTGGAGCAATTGCTTGATGATCATAAAAGACATCGTAGAGTGGCAACATTTCAAAACATGGTTTGAACCTATTCAACCCGTGGCCCTCAAAGAGAATGTTCTAACTATTCAAGTGCCAAGTCAATTTTTCTACGAGTATATCGAAGAGCATTACATCAACTTGCTTGCCAAAACTTTGAAAAGAGAGTTGGGCAAGGATGCAAGATTGGAATATAGAATCATGGTGGACAGTGGAAATGGCAAGAGTAAGCCATTGACCATGGATGTAAGCGGACAATCATTCAAGAGTTATTCTAACAATGAGATGGACTTTCCATTGGTGATTAACAACCATGTAAAGAATCCATTTGTTATACCTGGCTTGAAAAAAATGCAGATCGATTCGCAGCTGAATCCGATCTATACTTTTGAAGCCTTTGTAGAAGGAGATTGTAATAGGGTAGCTCGTAGGGCCGGTAAAACGGTTGCCGAGAAGCCTGGATCAACTTCATTCAATCCTTTAGTGGTATATGGTGGTGTAGGATTAGGTAAAACACATTTGGTACAGGCAATTGGTAATGAGGTGAAGCGATTGAATCCAAACAAGGTTGTTTTGTATGTTAGCTCAGAAAAATTCATCAATCAGTTTCAGGATCATAGCAGGAATAATGCCATCAATGATTTCATTCATTTTTATCAGTTGATAGATGTGTTGATTTTAGATGATGTGCAGTTTTTCAACAGGGCTGAGAAAACACAAGATGCATTCTTCGCCATCTTCAATCATTTGCATCAATCAGGCAAGCAGCTCATTTTGAGTTCAGACAAACCACCCAAAGATTTAGAAGGATTGCAGGAGCGCTTGCTTAGTAGGTTCAGGTGGGGTTTGAGTGCCGACTTGCAGGTTCCTGATTATGAGACGAGGATTGAGATATTGGAAAAGAAGATGAAGAACAACGGGCTTGATCTTCCAAAAGATGTAGTTAAATACATTGCATACAATATCCAGAACAATGTACGTGAGTTGGAAGGAGCATTGATATCTCTATTGGCTCAATCTTCTTTGAACAAGCGTGAAATTGACTTGGAGTTGGCAAAGAAAGTGTTGAGGAATTTCATCAAGACATCATCCAAAGAAATCACAATTGATACCATACAGAAAATGGTGTGTGAGTTCTTTGATTTGCCATACGACAGGTTGTTGCATAAGACAAGGAAGAGAGAGATTGTGCAGGCACGACAAATAACAATGTATTTGGCAAAGATTTTCACCAAGAATTCTCTAAAAACCATTGGAGAACATTTTGGAGGAAGAGATCACACCACTGTTATTCATTCTTGCCAGACGGTGAAAGATTTGATGGATACCGATAATTTATTCAGGGAGAGTGTGATGGAATTGCAGCAGAAGGTGCAATTGGCAGCTATGTAAAACTTGTTTTATAATTGATGCATAAATCTTTTGGGGATTGCTTCTGATTCATTAATTTTGCACTCCCTGAAACAAGAGATTTCAGACGGTGAGGTGGATGAGTGGCTGAAATCAGTAGTTTGCTAAACTGCCGTACGGGTTAAACTGTACCGCGGGTTCGAATCCCGCCCTCACCGCAGTTAAGATATTCGGTTTAGGCCGAGTTCGGGAAGTAGCGCAGGCCGGTAGCGCACCTGGTTTGGGACCAGGGGGTCGCAGGTTCGAATCCTGTCTTCCCGACACAAGAGCATCAAGAAATTGGTGCTCTTTTTTTATGTCTGAAATCCACTCCAGATAAGGGTTTCAGCATGATGAGTTTCAATGTTAAATGTGTTTTTATTCTATTTCAAGCGAGTTTGTGATCACCCAAATAAAGCCCTTCACAATTAAAATTGGGTCACAAATGGGTCACGTTTTGGGTCACAAGTCTCCTAAGGGAGCAGTTTCAATTTCAAATTATAAAGAACGAATAAGATTAAGGTGGCGATACCTTGGTAAAAGGTACTCTTTGAGTCTTGGTCCTTATGACAAAATCAATTTAAAGGCAGCTAAGAAGGTAGTACTACAAATTGAATTAGACATGGCTAATGGTCAGTTTGATGACACATTATTACGTTATAGTGGTAAGGTGATTCATGTTAATGAGGAGCCTGTTATACCATTAAGCATCGTTACTTGTTTTGAGAGATGGGTGAAGGATTTCAAGCAACTCGATTGCGATAAGAATTCAGACTATTACCACCTCAGGAACACCTTGCGAAAATGGGGTGAGATTAACCCAGATACAATGCTACATAAGTTGAATACAGAGAACTACTGTCCTAAGACATACAATCAACGATTGTCATTGCTCAATAGTTTTTCTAGTTGGATGCTTAAGCAGGGATTTTGGTCCATCAATCCTTATGATGGTGTATCAAGACGTAACGTTAAGAAGAATGAGAAAGCTGATAGGGTACCATTTAATGAAGAAGAAATACGACACATTCTTCATGCTATTAAGAACGATACATTTTGTCCTGCTAGCTCTAGGTACAAGCACTCCTTTTACTACCCATTTATTTACTTCATCTTCAAAACAGGAGTTAGGAATGCTGAAGCAGTAGGGTTGCGAGTAAGTAGTCTTGATATGGAAAAGAATATTGTCATTATCAAAGAGTCACTTGCAAGGTCTGTTAAGGGTACACATGCTGCTGCTAGGATAAGGAAGGAAACAAAGAATGGTAAAGTGAGAATGCTTCCCTTTTCAGATGATCTTAAAGAGGTGTTGATGCCGCTTCTTGATGGTAAGGGAAAGGATGAATTGGTGTTCCAGTCTGTTAATGGGTTACCAATTGACGATAGAATGTTTCAACGTAGGGTGTTTTCTGTTGTTCTAGAGAAGCTAAACATTCCTCACAGAGTTCTTTATGCATGTAGACATACATTTGGAAGCAGGTGTATTGATGCTGGTATAACACCAGTGATGACAGCCTTTCTAATGGGTAACAATCCTGAAACATGTCTTCGAAATTATACGCATCAATTGAACCTTCCTAAAGAGCTTCCTAAAATTTAGGCAGTTCATTTCTGATTTTATTCCAACCTTTGTATCAGGCAATCAAAACTTGATCAATGGCAGATGTTCAATCGATGTGTTGGATAATTCCAGCTAGTATAAACTTGGAGGAAATTCTTAAAAAGGACCCTCCTGTTTTTACATACAAAATTGACTACTTCTATTATATCATAGACACTATTACAGAAGCAACAGACCTTGAAGATCTAGATAACAATGCAGGATTTGTGAATCTACAAGCAAAGAGGCTTCAAAAATTCAATCACAATTACGAAGAATATATTGATTACCTCCTTGGGAAGGCGATAAGG
>CANFHO010000086.1 GCA_947447005.1 Chitinophagaceae bacterium | reverse complement strand
ATCGTGTATCCCTTGTAGTCAAACATAACAGCAGGTCTTTCCACTGCCTTGTAATCTTTTAAATCCTGCTCTGAAATCAATCCATTGCCTCTTTTCATTTCTTCTACAATCAATTTTGCTGTTTCTCCTTCATAAAAGCCTTTCTGACCTAAGTCCCTGATTCTGATCAACGTTGCAGCCAGATCTTTCTGGACCAATGTGTCACCCTCTTTCCACTCATTATTTTTCACAAAAACGGGCATGATGGAGTTGTATTTTACAAAGGCTTTTTTTGCATTGTTCAATGATTTTGCTTCTCCTTTTGTAATGGCAAATCCTTTATCTGCCAATTCTATAGCAGGTTGTATCAATTCCTTAAATGGTAATTTGCCATATTTGTGTGAAGCAAAAAAACCTGCAACAGATCCTGGAACACCACTTGCCAGGTGCCCAAATTGACTCAGGTTCATATTTGGATTCCCAGCACTGTCCAGATACATATTTCTGCCAGCATGTGAAGGTGCTTTTTCCCTGTAATCTATGGCAATTGCCTTTTTGTCTTTTGTGAAGCCTACCAAAAATCCGCCTCCTCCAATATTCCCTGCTCCGGGATATACAACAGCCAATGCCAGTTGAGTAGCAATTGCTGCGTCAAAGGCATTGCCGCCTTTTCTTAAAATTTCTACACCAACCATACTCGCCAACGGATGTGCTGAAGATACAGCACCATGTGATCCTGTTGCATGTTTCTCAATGCTATAATGATATGGGTCAATAGCAGAATTTGACTGCTGCGCAAATACTTGGTTAGCAATTGATGTAATCAACATCAACAGAATTCCCATGGATGTAGTAAATTTCTTCATGCATTAAAGATAAAGATCATTTTAAAGTAATTCTCATTTGTATGCAGATAGACGCTTCATTTTCTTTAATTTTAAAAGTTCTAAACCGAAACTTCTGCCATGGGAAAGCTATTTGTATTCCTTTCAATATTTTTTTTACAATTTTCGACGTTTGTGGTAGCCCAAAAACCAGCCCAGGTTTCCAGCGCTGAAATTCTGCATGGAATAAAAAAACTCAATGTATTGGGTACGGTGCTTTATATGGCTGCCCATCCTGATGATGAAAATACCAGGCTTCTGGCCTATATGTCTAAATTCAGACAATTTAGAACAGGGAATATGTCAATGACCAGAGGAGATGGTGGTCAAAATCTGATTGGAGATGAACAAGGAATCGAATTGGGATTGATACGAACTCAAGAATTACTCGCTGCACGCAGGACGGATGGTGCGGAACAGTTTTTTTCAAGGGCATATGACTTTGGATTCTCAAAAAGAACCGAAGAAGCCTTATCTATATGGAATAAAGAAAAAATCTTGGCGGATGCAGTTTGGGTTATCCGAAATTTCAAACCAGATATCATTATCACCAGATTTCCGGAAGATGCCAGGGCCGGACATGGACATCATTCTGCTTCAGCTGTCATTGCACGTGAAGCATTTATTGCCGCTGCCGATCCCAATAGATTTCCTGAACAATTTCAATATGGTGTAAGTACCTGGCAAGCTAAAAGGATCATGTGGAATACCTTTTCATTTGGAAATACAAATACCACCAGCAATGATCAGCTCAAAATTGATGTTGGAGCTTATGTTCCTTTAATCGGCAAAAGCATTGGTGAAATTGCTGCAGAAAGCAGAAGCAACCATAGAAGTCAGGGTTTTGGATCGGCCGCAACCCGTGGAGCTGCATTTGAATATTTTGTTCATACCGGAGGAGAAAAGGCTGTAATCGATCCAATGGATGGAGTTGTCACCAATTGGGATAGAATAGAAGGAGGGACAAAAATCAAAACCATGGTTGATCAATTGATATCATCATTTGATATTTCAAATCCATCCACCTCGTTATCACAAATGCTCTCTATCCGTAAAGCGATTACCGGATTAAAGGATGACTATTGGAAAAAACAGAAAACAACAGAGGTAGACAAGTTGATTCAAGAAATGAGCGGGTTGTATTTAGAAGCCATTTCTCCAAAGCAGTTTGTTTCTGTTGGCGATACATTGAAAGTGAATTTGATGTTCAACAATCGGTCTGGTGCAGATATCAGCATCGCCTCCGTTGAGTTGGCTGGTTCTAAAGTAGGGTACAGTGAGAATCTAATGAAGAATCAAAATTGGGTAAAATTATTATCCATTCCCGTTTCTTCAGAAACAAAAACATCGCAGCCATATTGGTTGGAAAAACCCCTGTTGAATGGAAGTTTTGATATTAACGACCAACGCCTGATTGGCAAAGCTGAAAATGATCCTTCCTTTAAAGTAAAGGCTAACTTCTCCTTCCAGGGTGATTCAATATCCCTAGAAATACCTGTTAAATTCAGATATGTAGACCCTGCCAAAGGGGAATTCATTCAACCTGTTTTTGTAGTCCCATCACATACAATTGATATTGCACCGCGATTGGAGCTCATCAGTCAAACGAAAGGAGCTACGTCCAATACTAGTCTGGCATCATCAACAATGTCTGAAGTGCCGGTTGTAAAACATGTTATAACATACGAGCATATCCCTACACTCAATTACCTTTCTGATGGAAAGTCAGTCAAATTATTTTTAAACCTTAAAACGACAGGGAAAAGGATTGGATATATAGATGGTGCCGGCGACAAGGTTTCTGCCATGTTGGAATTGATGGGATATGAAGTGACAAAACTCAAACGTGAAGACATCACCTCAAATCGTTTAAAACAATTTGACGCAATTGTTACTGGCGTGAGAGCTTATAATGTGGCTGAATGGTTGTTTGATAAAAATGATGTACTTACCGAGTATGTTCGCCAGGGAGGAAATTTTGTGGTTCAATATAATACCAATTACAATGCAGGTCCTATGAAAGATAAAGTGGGGCCCAAGCCTTTTTTGATATCAAGAAACAGGGTTACAGAGGAAGATGCTGAAGTAAATTTCCTGGATGATAAAGATCCAGTTTTGAATTTTCCCAACAAAATCAGCAAAGATGATTTCAAAGGATGGATTCAGGAAAGGGGGATTTATTTTGCTGAAGATTTTTCAAAAGATTACAAGCCCGTTTTATCAATGCATGATCAAGGGGAATCTGATATGAATGGATCATTGATTGTTCGAAATGAAGGAAAGGGTAGGTTTATTTATACCGGCCTGGTTTTTTTCAGGGAATTGCCCGCAGGTATTCCGGGGGCATTTAGATTATTTGCCAATATTGTTTCAAATCCAAATCAAAAAATAAATGAGTCAAAATAATTCTGAGAGGAATCTGGGTTTCGCATTGGTAGTTGGAATTGGATTGGGATTGCTGATTGCTTTCATACGAAAAAAAATGGCCATTGGTTTGTTGATAGGAATCATAGTAGCCGCCATCATTTATAAACGGGATCGCTGATGAGTATTTTGGATTGGGCGATGTTATTGATCACCATTCTGGCTGTAATTATTTACGGTATTTACAAAGGAAGGGAGACCAAGGATATTGATGGATATTATAGAAGTGGGCGTCAATTGCCTTGGTATATGGTCATGCTCAGTGTTATAGGAACACAAGCAAGTGCCATCACTTTTTTATCTGGCCCCGGACAAGCATATACAGATGGTATGCGGTTTTTACAGTATTATTTTGGGTTGCCTTTGGCAATGGTTGTTCTATGCATAACATTTGTTCCCATCTTTCATAAATTGAATGTCTATACGGCGTATGAATTTCTGGAAAAACGATTTGATGGTAAAACAAGAACGTTTACTGCCTTTCTTTTTATGCTGTCCAGGGCTTTGGCTACAGGAATAAGTATCTATGCGCCGGCAATCATACTTTCTACTGTATTGGGATGGAATATCTATCTAACCAATATCCTCATGGGGGGGATCATGATTTTATACAGCATAAGTGGGGGGGCTAGGGCAGTTGCATATACCCAGCAGTTACAGTTGATTATCATTTTTGCTGGTTTGTTTTTTGCAGCATTTTTATTGGTAAGAATGCTACCAGAAGGCATGGGTTTAACGCATGCAATTGCATTGGGGAAGGATTTTGGAAAAATGAATGTGATTACTTCAGGCTTTACTGAAAAAGGATTCAATTGGAGCGATCGTTTTAATCTGATCAGTGGAACCATCGGAGGTTTTTTTCTGGCGCTCTCTTATTTTGGAACAGACCAGAGTCAGGTTGGTCGTTATTTAACTGCCAGCTCTATTAAACAAAGCCGCACAGGTTTATTAATGAACGGATTGGTTAAAATTCCTATGCAGTTTTTTATTCTGCTTATTGGGGTACTTGTATTTGTTTTTTATTTGTTTCATACTACACCTTTATACTTCAATGATATTGCTGTTGAAAAGCTGAAACAAACATCCTACAAAAATCAGGTAGTTGTGTTGGAAAATGAACACCAAATCATTGATGCTGAAAAGAAAATGGTTTTGGATGCATGGAATCAGCATCATGGAGTAGAAGTCTCTGCCAGATTACATGATATAAACAATAGGGAAGTGATCTTGCGCACAAAACTTTCCGCCATGATAAAGGAATCAAAAATTCTTGTAGAAGGCAGCGATACCAATTATATTTTCATCAGGTTTGTAATGGATCATATGCCACATGGTCTGATTGGATTGTTGATTGCAGTGATATTTTTGGCAGCCTGGGGAAGCAATGCCGCATCTTTAAATGCACTCTCATCTTCATCTCTGATAGATTTTCATAGAAGATATGTAAATAAAGACTTGTCTCCTGAAAGGGAATTCAGACTCTCAAGAATCTATACCTTGATTTGGGGTATTTTCTGTATTGTCTTTGCAGAATTTGCCACCAATTTGGGAAGTTTGATTGAGGCTGTAAATGTTTTGGGTTCCTGGTTTTATGGTGTAATGCTCGGAATATTTTTGGTTGCTTTCTATTTTAAAAAGGTTGGAGGGAACGCAGTTTTTTATGCCGCCATCTTAGGGGAAGCTGTTGTGATTGGAATGTATAAGTTCAGCCAAATAGGATGGTTATGGCTAAATGTTATTGGCGCATGTGTTGTGGTATTCATTGCTTTGATGATTCAAATGATGTTTCCTCATCCCACAATATCCAGAGGCCGTCGAATAAAAGTCTAAGTCAATTCAAGGTTGAATGAATTTGAAATCTAATTTTTTTGTAGGTCTACAGACTATTAAAGCATCCAATCACTAGCATGAAATTATTTCAAATAAGAATGATTGGCCGATTGTTTTTTTTGTCCATCTTATGTATTTCAGGTCAATATGTTACTGCTCAATTACCTGGAATCATTTCAGTGAAAGGTCGTATTGTAGAGCTTACTGATTCTGCTGCCATTGTAACGCCATTGAAATTTGCAAATATTTCAAGCATTCATCCCAATGATTCTATTGTAGAGACAACCACAATATCGGATGCGAATGGGTTGTTCGTTTTAAAAGGGGTATCTGTTGGTCAACATATTATCAAGGTTACATATTTAGGTTATGAAGTGCTTGAAAAAACAATTGTCATTCATGCTGGTATGTCGGATCTGGCTTTGGGCGATTTGATTTTGCATCGATCCATGAATCTGATGGATAATATCATCATCAGAAGTTCCATGATGCTAATCAATGGTGATACAACCGAATTCAATGCAAGTTACTTTAAAACCTTGCCCAATGCTTCTACGGAAGACCTGCTTAAGAAAATGCCAGGACTTGAAATTGAAAGGGATGGTACCATAAAAAACCAGGGTGAGCAAGTTACCAGAGTATTGGTTGATGGGAAGCCTTTTTTTGGCAATGACCCTAAAATGGCAACCAGGAATTTGCCTGCAGAAATCATTGAAAAAGTTCAGGTGATTGATGCAAAAAGCGAAGAGAGCCAATTTACTGGTTTTGATGATGGCAACCGTATCCGAACTGTCAACATCATTACAAAGAAAAACAGAAAGAAAGGTTTTTTTGGGAAAGTAAGTATATCCAGTGGTGATCAGGATCGCAATGCCCACGCTTTAAGCATTACAAGATTAAATGGGGATCGTAAAATTTCCTTTATCACACAGTATAATAATATCAATAACCAGAATTTCTCTGCTATGGATTTTTTGGGAAGTTTGAATCCCAGTGATAAAACAACAGCATCATCTGGTTCTAATGTATATACTGGAAATGCCAATGGCATTTCCACCACTTTTAGTGCAGGCTTGAACTATAACGATCAGATTAATAAAAAAACGCGTGTGGCAGCTAGTTTGATGTATAGTGATATTGATGTTGCAAATAACCGTGACCGATACAGAGAAACTTTTGTTGCAAATGATTCTTCTTTCTTAAATACTGCAAAAATCATTTCTTCAAATAGAAATAAAAATACCAGATCCAATATAGAAGTGGAGCACATGATAGATAGTGCTAATACTTTTCTTTTCAAATATGAACTGAATGACCAGAAGTCTGATTATTACAGTGAAAATATTTCTAAAACAACCAAGGGGTTCTTGGTTGATTTTAGCCAGACCAAGGCTACATCATTTTCCGATAACCTGGGAAACAATTTCAACGGAAGTCTTTTATACCGTCATCGATTTCATAAAAAAGGGCGATCATTTAGTGTTACATTTTCCAATGGCGGTAATCAAAGCACCAGGAGTGGAGATTCATATACATTTAATGATAGATATTTGAGAGGCAAGGATACTATTTTGCAAAGATCTGCAACAGAGATAAAAGGATACAGGTGGGGATTGTATCTATCGTATACAGAACCATTGAATCTTAAAACGCAACTGATGTTTAGCTATTCGCTTAACAAAGGAAGCAATACATCTGATCAAAGTACCTTTAAATTTAACAATACTTCCGGCTTATATGATTTGGCGGTTGCTGGGTTGACAAACATGTTTGGAAATGGAAATGAAACAAATCGGGTAGGGGTTAATCTGCAAAGTCAAATGAATCGATATTTCAGTTATGGAGGAGGTGTTTCATTTCAACAGGTTGGCATGCAGAGCAATAATTTAACATTGCAAAGCGTCGTTGATAAAAAGTTTATCAATTTTCTTCCCAATTTCAATCTTCAATATCGCAAAGGCAGGTCTAATAATATTCGTTTTAATTTTAGATCATATACACAACAGCCAAATATTTCGCAGTTGCAGGATGTTGTCAATAATAGCAGCGTAATGTATGTTAGAACTGGAAACCCTCAGTTGAAACAGGAGCATTTTAATAATATGATATTTACATTTAATAAAGTAAATACAGTTCGGGGAGATAATTTTTACATCACATTGAATGCAACAAACATTTCAAATCGTATTGCCAATGCAGTAACCATGAATAGCACTAATTACAATTTACTCGTTGAAGGATTTCCTCTTTTGCCAGGGGCTCAATTTATTCAACCGATAAATATGGATGGAGCTTATGATGTTTCCATGAGTATTTCATATACAAAATCAATTAAGAAAAAGCGTTCAAATGTAACGATCTCTTCATCTCTTCGCAATTTTAAGGATGTAAATATGTATAACAATGTTAAAGGGTATTTGATCAGAAATAATATTGGAGGAAATATAAAAGCCAATATCAATCTGGGAGATCGTTTTGATGTAATACTTTCCAGCAATACCAGTTTAAGTAACACTCGCTACACTTCATCCTTCATGAAGGATGTTAAATATTTCAATGAACGATTGTCTTTTGAACCTGTATATGCAAGTAAAAATGGATGGATTGTATCAAACGACTTTGATTATATCATCAACCGCGGAAATTCTGATGCATTTCGGCAAGATATCCCATTGTGGAATGCTGGTTTTGCAAAGCTTTTTTCAAAAAACAAATCATGTGAAATACGCCTAACCATATTTGATTTGATGAAGGCCAATAAGAATATTGTTCGAAATGTTGAGGTAAATTATGTGGAAGATGTAAGGGCAAATGTATTAAACAGGTACTTTCTATTGAGTTTCACCTACCAACTTCGAAAGTTTGGCAAATAGTGTCAGTTTCAAGAAAGATTATGAATCCTTAAATAAAAAAACCTTCTCAAGTTTGTGAGAAGGTTTTGTGCCCGGAGCGGGAATCGAACCCGCACTCGCTTTTTCGGCGAACAGGATTTTAAGTCCTGCGTGTCTACCAGTTCCACCATCTGGGCAATTGATGGCAATTGACGAATAAGATTTACCAAAAATAAAAAATTCCATCAAAAGATGGAATTTTTTGAGCGGAAGACGAGATTCGAACCCGCGACCCTAACCTTGGCAAGGTTATGCTCTACCAGCTGAGCTACTTCCGCATTGATTAAAGAGCAAAATTTGGGAGTGCAAAAATAGGAAAATAACCTAAATAAAAAAAAGAATTTCTTATTTATATTTTGGTGTGTAAAGCGTATTCTCAGGCACTTCAACTTTGGGTTTTCCTTTATAATGCATGCTGTATAAACCATAACATCCACCCATTACAAAGGCAACGATGGCAAAAAGTTGAATGTGAAAAAGGAAACGTGAAGAGGTTACCCAATTCCTTCCAAAATCATTCTTTTGAGTTGTTTCGATATTTTGTTGCATAGCGTTTATTTGCAGTGCAAAAATAATCAATCGGAAGTAGATTTCATTTTTTCGGACCGATAATTTCAGAAAATCGTTTTTTCCCCAATACGAA
The DNA here is from genome assembly GCA_947447005.1 of Chitinophagaceae bacterium. Lineage (GTDB taxonomy): Bacteria > Bacteroidota > Bacteroidia > Chitinophagales > Chitinophagaceae > Pollutibacter. The sequence continues at coordinate 4,840 of CANFHO010000086.1, read as the reverse complement.
ATGTTGCCAAACGATGTTGCCATTGAATTTGCCTTGTATCGTTCCATCGTTTTTTATGGGGAAAACACTTTCCTTTTGATGAAATAAAATCCATCCAAAGAATGCAACATGTGCTTTTGCAATTGCAGTAAAATAAACACTTTTACCCTGAATCAGACTTTTCCAGGCACTGATAGCATCCAAGGCAAAACGAATCAACAGGATATATATCCTATCAAAACCCTGAAGGTTTTTGAATAGCATGATCAGGTTGTTTCTGAAATTCAAAAAAACTTTCCTTGGGTTATCTTTTGACAATGTGCCGCCCCCTATATGAAATACCACTGATTGAGGACATGATTGAATCTGAAAGCCAGCCAATTGCATCCTCCAGCAAAGATCAATCTCTTCCTGATGTGCAAAGAAAAAATAGTCAAATCCATTACATTTTTTAAATACCTCAGTCCGAACAAACATTGCCGCCCCGGAAGCCCAAAAAATGGGTTCCGATTGATCATATTGGCCATGATCCATTTCCAATTCATCAAAAATTCTTCCTTTTGAAAAGGGATAACCATATTTATCTATCCATCCCCCGCAAGCACCTGCATATTCAAACCTAGATTTGTTATTATAATCAATGATTTTCGGTTGAACCGCCGCCAGATTTTCATTGTCTTCAAAAAGTTTTACTGCGGGTTCTAACCAATTTTGATCAACTTCTACATCTGAATTCAGTAAAACTGTAATGTCTTCTGAAATAAATTGAAGAGCCCAATTGTACCCTCCTGCAAAGCCATCATTGTGAGAATTGATCAATATTTTTACTGAAGGAAATTGCTGTTTTAAAAATGCAACGGAATCATCTGTGGATGCATTGTCAGCAACATACACAGTATACCTTTCATACTTTGATGAAAGTACTGAGGGAAGAAACCTTTCAAGATAATTTCTTCCATTCCAATTCAAAATAACAACTGCTACGGATGATCTTTGCGCCACTGAAATTGTTTGAGTATCAAAAATAACGGCTATATCAATATGAATGCTTTATAAACCCTATTTTACTGACTATTGTAAAAAATAATTGTTACAGACCCTCTATCTGTTGGTTAAATTTTATAATTTTGTTGTCCCTCGGGCCCAGGTGGCGAAATTGGTAGACGCACTACCTTGAGGTGGTAGCGCTGGAAACGGCGTGCTGGTTCGAATCCAGTCTTGGGCACCAACCCTTCTCATGATTTTGAGAAGGGTTTTTTATTTCTACAGAATCCGTATATGTCATTTGAATCCTGCGTAACTTCAATACGTTCTAAATATTATACATGAAACAATTTGCATACATTCTAATTTTTGCACTGTTCTCCAATTCTTTTATAACGCCCCCCAAAGAAAAATGGATACATCTTTTCAATGGGAAGGATATCAATAATTGGATTGTCAAAATTTTTCATCATGAAGTAGGAGATAATTATGCAAACACTTTTCGTGTGGAAGACGGTATGATTAAAGTACGTTACGACGGCTATGATACTTTTAATAATCGATACGGTCACTTGTTTTACAAAACTCCCTATTCCTATTATAAACTAAAATTTGATTACAGATTTACTGGTATTTGGCGTACAGATGCCCCATCATATACTAAAATCAACTCCGGGGTCATGTATCACTCCCAAGATCCCAATACCATTCTGAAAGAACAGGATTGGCCCATCTCTGTTGAATTTCAGCTTCTTGGGGGCTTGGAAGATGGACTATCCAGGCCTACTGGCAATATGTGTTCTCCTGGTACAGATGTTGTTTTTAATGGGAAAATTGACCCACGCCATTGCATCAACTCTACATCCAAAACTTTTTATGGAGATCAGTGGGTGCATGCAGAATTGATAGTGTTAGGCGACTCCCTTGTAACACATATCATCAACGGGGATACGGTACTGCAATATTCAAAGCCACAGATTGGTGGTGGTGTTGCTACCGGATACAACCCTGCAATAAAAATTGATGGTCAATTGCTCAAAAATGGCTTTATAGCTTTGCAAAGTGAAGGCCAGGAGATTGACTTCAAAAATATCATGCTGTTAGATTTAACAAGTAAGAAGAATAAAAAATGATTTGCCATGGCAAATCATTTAAATGGCAGTACTATTGCAACTTAATTTTTCAAACATGGAGGCAAGCAATACCTATTCGTTCGAGCGACTACAGGAAGTTTTAGACGAACTACGTGAAAAGTGTCCGTGGGATAAAAAACAGACCATACATACACTTCGACAGCTTACGATTGAAGAATGTTACGAATTGGCTGACGCCATCAGCTCTGACGATTGGAATGGTTTGAAAGAAGAGTTAGGAGATGTGTTGTTACATATTCTGTTTTATGCCAAGATTGCCACTGAGCAAAATCAATTTACCATTCAAGATGTCATTGAAGCCATCAGAGCTAAACTCATCTATCGCCATCCACATATATATGGAGATGTAAAAGTAACAGATGAAGAAGAAGTAAAGAGAAATTGGGAAAACCTCAAACTCAAAGAAGGTAAGGGTAAGACATCCGTTTTGAGCGGAGTTCCTCGATCTTTAGCACCCATGGTACAAGCCATGCGTTTGCAAGAAAAAGCAAAGCAAGTTGGATTTGAATGGGAAAACAAAGAACAAGTTTGGGAAAAGGTACAGGAAGAATCCAATGAAGTGTTGGAGGCTGTTCAAATCTTTGATGCAAATCCTTCCAACGAAGATCTTCAATTAAAAATGGAAGAGGAGATTGGAGATTTGTTATTCTCTGTTGTGAACTATGCTCGGTTTTTAAATATCGATCCAGATCAGGCACTGGCCAGAACAAATAAAAAATTCATGAACCGTTTTCAAGCAATGGAAAAAATTGTTTCCGAACAAGGAAAGCAAATGACTGATCTCCACCTTTCTGAAATGGACAAGATTTGGGATCAAGTGAAAAGTTCCGGAATTTAAATCCTACATCCTTTTGCTGTGTTGAGTTACCAGGAATTTCTCAAATGATTCCAGGTTAAAACTGCTCAGGTTGTTTTCCTTTTTGAGCAAACCTTTTTGTGCTACCAATACACCATAACGGGTATCATCAAAGCCATTTACCGCATGTGCATCTGGATTGATGGACAAAAGAACTCCTTTTTCCTGTGCGGCCCTAACCCATGTCCAGTCGATATCCAACCTTCTTGGATGTGCATTGATTTCAATGGCCACTTCATTTGCTGCACAGGCATCAATGATCTTCACATGATCTACAGGGTATCCCTTTCTGCTTAGCAATAACCTGCCTGTCATATGTCCCAGAATACTTGTATAAGGATTTTCAATCGCAGCCATCAAGCGTTGCATGGCTTTATCCTCGTTCATTTTAAGATTGGAATGAATGGAGGCAATTACAATATCAAACGTGCTGAGAAAATCATCCGAATAATCCAGGCTGCCATCATTCAAAATATCACATTCGATGCTCTTGAATACCCTGAATCCAGGATATTTGGCATTTAATTCATCAATATATATGTGTTGCGCTTTAACACGTTCCTCATTTAATCCATTTGCATATCCTGCCACTTTACTATGGTCGCTAATCACAAGGTATTCCAATCTACGTGATATGCATCCTTTGACCATTTCTTCAATGGTATTGATTCCATCACTCCAATCGCTGTGACTGTGTATGATCCCCCTGATATCGTTAGGCTGAATGATTTGCAGTGATTCATTTTTATAAAATGAGATGATGTCAAAAGACTCCCTTGCATAAGGTGGTATGAAAGGTAGTCCCACATTTCTGAAAATATCTTCTTCATTTGAAGACTGAATAGGGGAGTTGCCAAATTCCAAGGTCCACTTATTGTTGAATTCTTCAGAAGATCTGTTTTTGAATGATTCCCATGCAAATTCATTTTCTTCAGTACAAATAAATGTTATGGGGATGTTGGCTTCATTCTTTACTTGAAGATGATTTTTTTCGTCCAACACAATAGAGAAACCTCCTCCTTCAAGAAAATCAATCAAAGTTGCTTTAGGTATTGTTGTTACCCATGAAAGATGTTCAATGGTTGGTATTTGTCTTGCAAAACCTCCTCCAATCACTGTTTTGTACAGAGCAAATTTCTCATTCAATAATTGATTCAACGCCATCACAAAGGATTCGATTTCTGCGTATAAGAAATGCCCTTTGTGTTTCATGAAATATTCAATGGACTCAGCAACATTTTTTTGGGTTTTCTCTCCAAATCCTTTGTATAGAAGTAAACGATTTTCATTGCAGGCATATAAAAGTTCTCCTATAGATTCTATTCCCATGTCTTTCCAGATGGTACAAATCTTTTTAGGACCAAGGCCTTTTATTTGCATCATTTCTAAAATACCTTCAGGAGTTTTGGAAATCAATTCTTCCAAAACAATCATATTGCCTGTGTCTAGTATTTCTATAATTTTTTTTGCAGTTGATTCCCCAATCCCTTTCAGTCCGGAAATCATGGATCTTTCGGTAGTAGACAATTGTTGAGGCAATTTTTCAATAGCAAATGCTGCACTACCATAGGATTTAGCTTTGAAAGCATTTTCCTGGTGTATATCCATGAGTTTCCCTAAAAGTTCGAACTGCTCTGCTATTTGGTAGTTGTCCATTTGATAAATTTATAGAAGAATAGGCAAGGAGGCAAAGAGGCAATGAGAAATATATACGGATGTTGATGTTAGTGGATTTAAAGTATTCTTTTAAAGTTCCACTCATTGCCTCTTTGCCTCCTTGCCTGTTTTTTAAAAAAAAGTCCCGCCGTTGGGCAGGACTTGTATTTTTTGCTCGGAAGAAGAATTACTTCTTAGCAGCAGCTTTCTT
>CANFHO010000085.1 GCA_947447005.1 Chitinophagaceae bacterium | reverse complement strand
TGAAACGGGAAAACGGAGCCTGCATGCCGAAGTCAGGAAACGGATTGAATCTTGAATTCGTTTCTTGTAAATAATGGTTCATGATTTTCTATTTCTCTATCTAACCAATTCCCCAATTCCCCGTTTCCCCGTTTCCCCGTTTCCCCGTTTCCCCAATTCCCCGTTTCTCCAATTCCCCGTTTCCCCAATTCCCCGTTTCTCCGTTTCCCCAATTCCCCGTTTCCCCGTTTCCCCAATTCCCCGTTTCTCCAATTCCCCAATTCCCCGTTTCTCCGTTTCTCCATTTCCCCGTTTCTCCTCATTGCCTCTTTGCCTTAAAATCTTAACTTGCCCCTCATAACCACATGCCATGAAAAAAGTTATCATCTTCTGTATTTCCCAGTTTTTTTTCTTTTCCCTTTTTTCCCAATCAAAAATCTCAATTATACCTCAGCCGGTTGAAGTTAAGATTACCCCGGGATCATTTTTGCTAAATAGTGCCACAGCTTTTCACGCAGAAAAGGGACTTACAAATATCATAAATATTTTCAATGATCATATTGGCAAATCCACTGGGTTTAAGTTGAAAACAGTACCCAACTCAGGCAAAAATACCATCAGCCTTGAAATACTCTCTTCACCTGAAATTCAATTGGGAACTGAGGGATATCGACTTCAAGTAACAAATGAATCAATACGTATTTCTGCCAATAGCCCTGCAGGTATTTTTTATGGCATGCAAACCTTGGTTCAATTACTTCCGAGTGAAATTGAAAGCAAATCTCAGGTAAAAGGAACAAAATGGAGCATACCAGCGGCTCAAATCATGGATAAGCCTCGGTTTGCATGGAGAGGATTGATGTTCGATGTTTCCCGCCATTTCTTCACGAAAGAAGAAGTGAAAGCTTTTATCGATAACATGGCCAGATATAAATACAATATCATGCACTTTCACCTTACTGATGATCAAGGGTGGAGAATTGAAATTAAAAGTCTTCCGAAGTTAACAGAAGTTGGAGCCTGGAATGTAAAAAAGACTGGACGATTTAATTATTTTTCTGCTCCGGCAGATGATGAGCCAAGAGATTATGGTGGATTCTATACTCAGGAGGATATGAAAGAAATCATTAAATATGCACAAGACAGATTCGTAAATATTATGCCTGAAGTGGATGTGCCAGGCCATAGCCTTGCGGCCATTGCATCTTACCCCGATTTGTCTTGTACACCGGGAACATACAAAGTTAATTCAGGTGAACAATTCATGAATTGGTACGATGGTGGCTTCAGTGCCATGATCGATAATACACTTTGTCCAGCGAATGAAAAAGTATATACTTTCCTGGATAAGGTTTTTACTGAGATTGCTGCACTTTTTCCATTTGAATACATCCATATGGGAGGTGATGAGTGTGCAAAAAACTTCTGGGAACAAAATGCACAAATCAAAGAACTGATGAAAAATCAAAACCTGAAAGACATGCATGAAGTGCAGGCCTATTTCGTTGGAAGGGTAAATAATATTATCAGTTCAAAGGGTAAAAAAATGATGGGTTGGGATGAAATATTGGAAGGGGGACTGGTGAAAGGTGCGTCGGTGATGAGCTGGCGAGGAATGAAAGGTGGTATCGAAGCTGCCAAAAAAGGACATGAGGTTGTGATGACGCCTACAACCCATGTATATCTTGATTATATGCAGGGTGACGGAGCAATTGAACCTCCTGTATATGCTTCACTGCGACTAAAAAAATCCTATGAGTTGGATCCTGTTCCAACAGGTGTTGATCCTAAATTGATCAAGGGAACTCAAGGAAATATTTGGACAGAACAAATGTTCAATAACAGACATCTGGAATACATGGTTTGGCCTCGTGCTTTTGCTGTTGCAGAAGTGGCATGGTCTTCAAAAAATTCCAAAAATTGGGAAGGTTTTGTTGGACGTGTTGAAGATCATTTCAAACGATTCAACAATGCTGACATAAAATATGCTCCTAGTATCTATGATCCAGGCATAAATGTAAAAAAAGATGCCAAAGGAAAGTTGCTCGTTGATGTTGAAACAGAAATAAATGGCCTCACCATATACTATAGTTTTGATAATTCATTCCCAGATAACTATTACCCGGCTTATGACGGAAAATCCATAGAAGTGCCTGTAGATGCAGCTCCTATGAAATTGATTTCGTACAGAAACGGGAAGCCTATTGGAAGGATGATGACAATCAGCATTGAGGAATTAAAGAAAAGAGCGAAATAGTTGTATTGGTTGAAGTGGTTTAAGAGGTTGAACTATGAATCAGTACCTTCAATTCCTTCAACCCCTTTAACTCTTTAACCTAAATAAAAATTAAAAGAATGAAACTCAACTGGGGTGTACTTGCCTGTGGACGAATTGCCAGAAAATTTGCAGCCGACTTGCAACTTGTGGAAGGCGGAACTTTATACGCTGTTGCATCAAGAGATTTGAATCGGGCAAAAGAATTCGCAAATGAATTTCCTTCAGAAAAAATCTATGGCTCATATCTGGAACTGGTTCAGGATCCTCATGTTGATGTTGTATATGTTGCAAGTCCTCATGCAATGCATCCTGACCATACAAAATTATGTCTGGAACATGGAAAAGCTGTCTTGTGTGAAAAGGCATTTGCCCTGAATTATACCGATGCTCTTGAGATGGTAAACTTGGCACGTTCAAAAAATCTTTTTCTCATGGAAGCACTGTGGTCGCGCTTCCTGCCACATTATCTTAAAGTTCGTGAAATGATTTCAGGCGGTATGATCGGAGACCTCAAAGGCGTTATTGCAAACTTTGGATTCAAATCAACCCAAACTGAAGATGGACGTCATTTTAATCCTTCACTCGGTGGTGGCTCATTACTTGATATAGGTATTTACAATGTCTTTTTTGCTCAATCTATTTTGGGCATTCCTGATCAGATTAGGTCATCTATGAATACTTCATCCACAGGGGTTGATGAACAATGCTCCATCATCATGAACTACAAGAATGGGAAAATGGCAACCTTGTTCTCTTCTTTTGCATCAAACCTGGAGACGGACGCTGATATTTTCGGAACAAAGGGTAGGATTCGTCTTACCAATAGGTTTTATGAACCTACTTCTACCATTCTGTATTATCCTGATCAAATTGACTCTCGCCTGGAGATTCGTATTGATAAAGAGCCAGGTTGGGGCTATCAACACGAAATCAGACATGTTCACCAATGCTTGGAGGCTGGGCTCACTGAAAGCCCAATGCATTCCCTGGATGATACGTTATCGCTCATGAATACCCTTGATGCAGTTAGAAGGAGCATGGGTTTAGAGTATTAGTTGAAAGGTTTGAAGGAGTTTAAGAGGTTTAAGAAGTTTACATATTCCTCAACTTCCTCAACCTCCTCAACCTGTAGTTGTTAACAACTTTGTTAACAACTAGTGAATAACCCCATCCTTGCTTACCTTATATTTGTCGTCTGACCAAATCGTAAGACTGTGAGATTAAAGAGTTTAGAAATAAAGGGGTTCAAGAGCTTTGCAGACAAAACCGTTATCAATTTTGATGAAGGAATTACCGGTATCATTGGTCCCAATGGTTGCGGAAAAAGCAATATTGTTGACTCAATCAGATGGGTGATCGGGGAACATAAAATAAGCAACTTAAGAAGCGAAAATCTGGAGAGTCTTGTTTTCAATGGTTCTAAAAGTCGTGGCCCAAGCGGACTCGCTGAAGTTAGTCTCACGTTCGACAATACTAAAAATTTACTTCCTACAGAATTCAATACGGTTACGGTTACTCGCAAGTTTTATAAAAGCGGTGAAAGTGAATATCGTTTGAACGATGTTCAATGTCGATTGAAAGATATTCATAACCTTTTTCTTGATACAGGAGTTAGCACAGACAGCTATGCTATTATTGAATTGGGCATGGTGGACGACATCATTAAAGATAAAGAGAATAGTCGCCGAAAAATGCTTGAGCAAGCAGCAGGTATCAGCATTTATAAAACCAGAAAGAAAGAGGCCAAGCTCAAGCTGGATGCAACTGAACAAGATTTGGCGCGTATTGAAGACTTGTTGTTTGAGATTCACAACCAATTGAAAACATTGGAAAGCCAGGCTAAGAAGGCCGAAAAATATTACGAAATCAAGAAGGAGTACAAACGTGCTTCTATTGAATTGGCCAAGGCTGCATTGGAAGGATTCAATGTTCAGTACAGGGAGTTGACTGAACAACAAACACAGGAGTCCGATAGAAAAATTGAGGTTGATACAAAAATCACCCAAGCCGAAGCTGAATTGGAGCAACAAAAATTGCAATTCATCGAAGAAGAGAAAAAACTTCAACAGTTGCAGCATACGTTCAATGAATTGGTCAGCCATATTCGCACCAAGGAAAATGAAAAAAATCTGGCTGATCAACGATTGAAATATCTGCAAGAAAAAGAAGCATCATTGAAAGATTTTCTTTCAAAGGCAGGGGGACAATCTGCAGGATTGGAAGAGAGTATTCAATTCTCTCAATTGCAAATTGCAGAAGAGGAAATTAGATTGCAGGATTTGCAAGCAAGCCTCGAAGGTTTTAAGCAACAGGTGGATGAAAATAGAAAGAGCTTTGACGAGAAAAGGGTTTTGGTGGATGAACTTCGCAGGAAAAATCAGCAAGTCCAACGCAATCAGTTCGAAGCTGAAAAAAATGTTGCCATCAGAGATACATCCATGACCAACCTTGAAAAAACCATATCTCATATCAAGGAAGAGCAAGCACAACGTCAATCTCAATTGGAAGAATTGAATGTTCAGAAAAATGATAATGCCAAGTTGTTGGATTTTGAAAAAGATAACCTGGTTCAATTGCAACAGCAGCATGAAGAAGTTAAAACGCAGATCCTGAATACACAAGGAGCATTGGAAGGATTGCGTTCACATCTTGCAGAAGAAAACAGAAAATTGGATTCCAAGAAAAATGAATATGCACTCTTGAAGAGTTTGGTGGATTCGATGGAAGGGTATCCTGAAAGTGTAAAATTTCTTCATAAGAATACCGGATGGAATCATGAAGCACCTATTCTGTCAGATATCATTTATGTAAAAGAAGCATACCGGGCTGCAGTTGAAAATGTGTTGGAACCCTATCTGAATTATTATGTGGTAAACAATTTGCAAGAAGGTTTGCAAGCTGTTCAATTGTTGGATCAACATAAAAAAGGGAAAGCGAATTTCTTTTTACTGGATAAATTGAATGAAGCTACTACAACAGAAGCAAATATTCTTCCAGGAACCATTCGTGCAACTGATATTGTTGAGTATGATTCACAGCATAACAATTTGGTGAAATACTTATTGGGTAATGTTTTGATTGCTGAAGATGAATCAGCCTTGGAACAATCCAATGGAAGCATCATTTTGGAACGACATGGGAAATATGTAAAAGGAAAATATTCTCTTACCGGTGGAAGTGTAGGACTGTTTGAAGGCAAGAAGATTGGTAGGGTGAAGAATTTGGAAAAATTGTCAGAAGAAATTACATCTCAAGAAGAAGTGGTTGCTGGTATAAAAAACGATATTCAGGCAAAGCACAATGAGGTTATGGATTATAACTCTCAGTTGAAAGAACGTGCAATTGCTGAATCTCAACAAAAGATCCAACAACTTACCAATCAATCTTTCAATGTTGGCAACAGGATTGAATCCTTGAATACTGCAGACAACAATGCGGTAAACAGAGTGAAAGATCTGGAGCTTCAATTGGAGCAAGGTAAAGAATCCATGCAAGGTGATAGGCAAGCATTGGATCAATACAACAGAGAGTTGCAAGAACTTTCTGAAAAAATTACTACTGTTGAAACAGATTATGCAGCCGCAGAATTGGCTTACAATACCGTCAATGCGCAATACAATTCATCCAACATTGATTTGACAAGGCAACATAGTAAAGTGTCTGGCTTGAAACAGGAATCTGTATTCAAGACAAATCAACTTGAAGAATTGAAACGTCAGATTGAAAGCAGCAATACGCAATTGAGTGAAGCTAGCTCAAACATAAAAAACACTGCAGCACAATTAGCAGCTGTGTCTGAGGAGATGGTTGGATTGTATCGTCGTAAGGAGGAAGATGGCAAGGCATTGAACGAAACGGACCAGGCATATTATAATTTCAGGAATGCATTGAATGAACGTGAAAGTGCTCTACGACATCAGGTAAAAGACAAGGAGCAATTGGATATGCTATTAAATGCAATCAAAGATAAGATTAATGAATTGAGGTTTCAATTGGCCGGAATCAAAGAAAGATTGAATGTGGAATTCAAGGTTGACATTGATCAAATTCTGGACGAGGCAAGAGAAACAGAAGAAACCCTTGAAGAATTGCAGGCTGATTGTGATAGAATGAAAAAACGATTGGAGAATATCGGCGAAGTGAATCCAACTGCTATTGAAGCATTCCAGGAAATGAAGAAAAGGTATGAGTTCATTCTTGAGCAAAAAAATGATTTGGTAAATGCAAAAGATTCATTGATGCAAACCATTCAGGAGGTTGAAACAACAGCCAATCAGAAATTCCTCGATACATTCAACCAGGTAAGAGAAAATTTCCAACGTGTATTCAAAGCCTTGTTTACAGAAGATGATACAGCGGATATGGTATTGGAGAATCCGGACAATCTTGCTGAAACAGGAATTGATATTATGGCCAAGCCTAAAGGTAAAAGGCCTGCATCTATTGCACAGCTGAGTGGGGGAGAGAAAACATTAACAGCAACAGCTTTGCTGTTTGCCATTTATCTGATCAAGCCCGCACCTTTCTGTATTTTAGATGAGGTTGATGCGCCATTGGATGATGCCAATGTTGGTAAGTTTACCAAAATGATCAGACAGTTTAGCAAGGAATCCCAATTCATCATGGTAACACATAACAAGACGACCATGGCAACAGTTGATGTGATCTATGGTGTAACCATGCAAGAACAGGGTGTTAGCAAATTGGTGCCGGTAGATTTCAGAAGTCTGAATTAAGGTTGTAAGTTTTAGGATTTATGTAGTCAGCTGTATACATTGCTACAAATAACCCATAACAAACAACAGAGAACCTTTAATTATGAATTACTTCTTTATTGGTATTGCTGGTACAGGTATGAGTGCACTTGCACAATACCTTCGTGCCGCAGGTCATGAAGTTTCTGGTTCAGACCGACAATTTCAATTAGGGCTTGAAAATGCTTCTCAGTCTGCATTGGAAGCGGAGGGAATTCAATGTTTTTTACAAGATGGGAGTGGTATTACTGAATTTACTGAAATGGTTGTTGTTTCTACAGCCATCGAAAACACTGTTCCGGAAGTACAAAAAGCAAAACAATTGGGCAAGCCAATTGTGAAAAGAAGCGAATTGCTCGCATCCATCGCAACCACAAAAAAAACAATCGCAATTGGTGGAACATCAGGAAAGAGTTCAACCACCGCCATGTTGTATGAAATACTTTCACAGGCAGGTTTGGAGCCTTCCATAATTGGTGGCGCAGGTCTCACCCGATTGATCAAGCAAGGTAAGATAGGGAATGCCTCATATGGTAAAGGAGAATGTCTGATTTTGGAAGCAGATGAAAGTGATGGCTCTATTGTTCAATACCATCCTGAAATTGGTGTGTTGCTAAATGTTGACAAAGATCATCAGGATATCGAAAAGCTAATGGAACTTTTTGGTGTATTCAAATCACACTCCAATCATTTTGTTGTAAATCAATCGCATCCGTTGTCTGCACAACTAAGTTCGGGTTCAATGTATGATTTCTCTATAGCTCAAAGCCAATTCACTCAAACAGGATTTCATATTTCATTTACATATCTTGAGCATAGGTATGATATGAATGTGATTGGAAAGCACAATATGGAAAATGCCATTGCTGCCATTTCAGTTGCAACCATGATTGGTGTTGATTCCAATACTTGTGCAAACGCTTTAAAGAGTTATGAAGGGATTTACAGACGACATCAGATCTATGGAGTTGCGAGTGGGGTAACATTGATTGATGATTTTGCACACAACCCCGTAAAGTGTGCACGATCCATTGAAGCTTGTCAGCCCATTTCATCAAAACTCATTGCCTGGTTCCAGCCGCATGGGTATGGGCCCACAAAATTTCTCAGAAATGATTTTGTTGATGAACTTTCCCGTGTAATGCGTGCAGAAGATGAAATATGGATGAGTGAAATTTATTATGCCGGAGGTACGGCAGTGAAAGATATTTCCTCAAATGACCTTATTGAAGATCTTAAGGCCAACGGTGTTCGTGCATACTTTGTTTCAGACCGACAGGATCTTTTGAATGAAATGAAGTCGCATTTTACACATGATACTACACTTTTGTTGATGGGTGCCAGGGATCCATCGTTAGCCAATTTTGCCGGGGAAGTTTGGAAAGAGCTTCAGAATAAACAAATCTGACATAGGTTGAAGGTAAAAATCTCAGATTTTTCAATCTTGATTCTTCTTTTTTCATTAACTTAACTTTAATGACCCATTTCCATTATTATACAAAGCAGGAAATACTTGATCAGACCCGTCTCAGAAAATACGAAACAAAGGTGGGTGAACGAGTGCATGTTGTTAACGCATCAGCAACAACGACGGATCCGCATATCATATTAGAAGTATCTGCAAAATATGTTTGTTTTGGTATACCTGAAAGTATTGGGGTATTGGGTAATTATGGAACAAAGGGAGCCGAGAATACTTGGTTTCATTTCGTAAAATCATTTTTGAATTTACAAAGTACAGATCATTGCAATGGAGATGAAATCATCCTGGCCGGATATTTTGATTTTTCATCCATTGCACATACGATTGATCAAAATTCATATTCATCTCAAGAAAAAGTGGACGCCTGCAGACATGCAGTTGCCAATATCATTGATGAAGAGGTTGAAACATTTGTAAAAATCATTGTGGCTTCAGGTAAAATTCCCATTGTCATTGGCGGGGGGCACAACAATGCATATCCAATCATTAAAGGAGCTGCCAAATCTTTATTCAAGTCTGACAAAATAAAAAAACAATGTGTCAATTCGTTCAACCTGGATGCTTATGCAGATTACAGGATTATGGAAGGACGACACAGTGGCAACGCTTTCAGATACGCGATGGAAGAAGGGTATCTACATCGGTACGCTATTGTAGGACTTCAGGAAAATGAGAATCCACAGAGTATGATGGATGATGTATATAGCAATGTCAATATTCATTATCATACATATGAAGAGATTTTTGTTGAGGAGAGATTGAATTTTGTTCAGTCGATAGCCCAGTCATTTTCTTTTTTAGACGAAGATCATATTGCATTGGAGTTGGATTTGGATGTTATAAGCAATATTCCTTCCAACGGACAAAACCCTTCAGGCATTTCTGTAAATCAGGCTCGACAATTCATTATGTTCTCAGGGCATTATCCCAATATCTGCAGTTTGCATATTTGTGAAGGTGTTACAGACCATCTTCGGGCAGATTCAAATCAGTTGGCACGACTCATTTCATTTCTAGTGACTGATTTTGTAAAAAGCAGAGGTTAATCAATTATTGCAATTAGTCTAAAATTGCTATGCTTATTTTCCACCTTATTTAAAATTATTACTTAATTTACTTGCTCATTATTCATCTTAATCGATTTGAAATGCCTGATTTTGAAATAAAGAAGCAGACCAAGGAATATGATATCATCATTGTTGGATCTGGTGCAGGAGGAGGAATGGCCGCTTATATGTTGGCAAACCAAGGTTTAAAAGTTTGTCTGTTAGAAGCCGGTGCAGATTATGATCCTGCAAAAAATATTACTCAATTAAAGAACCCTTGGGAATCTCCACGTCGTGGTGCCAGTACCAAATTCAGACCATTCGGAGACTTTGATGCCAGTTATTGGGGTTGGCAAATAGAAGGGGAGCCATATACCAAGGCAGAAGGTACTCAGTGGGATTGGTGGAGATCAAGAATGGTGGGAGGTAGAACCAATCACTGGGGTAGGATTTCGCTTCGTTTTGGTCCCAAGGATTTCAAAAGAAAAAGCATCGATGGTTTAGGTGATGACTGGCCAATTGGATACGAGGATGTAAAACCATTCTACGATCGTATTGATAAAATGATTGGTGTATTTGGAACCAACGAAGGGTTGCCAAATGATCCGGATGGTTTTTTCTTGCCACCGCCCAAACCCAGGCTGCATGAACTCTTTATGAAAGATGCTGCGGGGAAAGTAGGTGTTCCGGTAATTCCATCACGCTTGTCTATTTTAACACAAAAGATAAATGACGATAGAGGACAATGTTTCTTTTGTGCACAATGTAACAGGGGTTGTCAGGTATATGGAGATTTTTCTTCATCCTCTGTACTTGTTAAGCCAGCGGTAAAAACAGGTAATGTTGATTTGATTACAGGTGCCATGGCAAGGGAAGTCTTGACCAACTCAGAAGGACTTGCCACAGGTATTTCATATGTAAATAAGCGTGATCTGTTGGAATACGAAGTAAGAGGTAGGGCAGTGGTTTTGGCTGCAAGTGCTTGTGAATCAGCCAGGTTGTTGTTGAATTCAAAATCAACAAGGCATCCCAATGGATTGGCTAACAACAGTGGTGTTGTAGGTAAATACTTGCATGATTCAACAGGTGCTGCATTGGGAGGAGTACTTCCTAAATTGTTTGGAAGAAAGCGTTACAATGAAGATGGTGTAGGAGGTATGCACGTGTATTCTCCTTGGTGGGGCGATAATAAAAAATTGGATTTCCCTAGAGGTTATCATATTGAGTATTGGGGTGGAATGGGCCAGCCCGCTTATGGTTTTGGTATGGGTATGCAAGGACTTAATGGTGCATATCCTGTGAATGGTGTGCAAAAAGAGGCCGGTGGTTATGGGTCTTCCTTGAAAGAGGATGCGCGTTTCTTCTATGGTGCCAGTGTTGGAATGGCAGGAAGAGGAGAAGCAATTCCGTTGGAGTCAAACCTTTGTGAAATTGATTCAAACGTAGTTGATAAATATGGCATACCTGTATTGAAGTTCAATGTGAAATGGAGTGAGCATGAGGTGAAACAGGCAAAGCACATGAAAGAAACATTTAAAGAGATCATGCATTCTATGGGTGCAGTTATCACTTGGGGTGGTGAAGATGGACCTGAAAATAGTTATGGCTTGGAATCTCCAGGTAAGATTATACATGAAGCAGGTACTGTGCGTATGGGCGATGATGCAAAACGTTCAGCTTTGAATAAGTATAACCAGGCGCATGATTGTAAAAACCTATTTGTTGTTGATGGCGGAGCCTTTGTTTCTCAGGCCGACAAAAACATCACATGGACAATATTGGCATTATCCATGAGGGCGTCTGAATATCTGATGGATCAAATGAAAAAACGAAATATTTAAAAGTTGTTTGTTATACTTTGTATGTGATTGTTTGAATTCATATTCTTCGAACCTACAAAGAACCTAAAACCTACATTATGGACAGGAGAAAATCGCTGAAAACATTGGCAATAGGCACACTTGGTGGAGCTGCCTTGTTGAATGCATGTGAAAACGTTGATACAAAAAAAGAAGCAGCCAATAGTTCGGTTGCAGATGGCTTCACCCTGGATCGTCAGCCAGAAGAATTGGCTCAATACGATAAAGTGATTGCATCTACTTTTTTCAGCAAACATGAATTGGAAACTATAACAGTACTATGTGGAATTATCATTCCGAAGGATGAAAAAAGCGGAAGTGCTATAGATGCGAAGGTGCCAGAGTTTATTGAATTTATAGTGAAGGATATGCCAGATCATCAAACGCCCATGCGTGGTGGTTTGAGGTGGTTGGATATCCATTCATTCAAAAAGAATAGCAAATCATTCAAGGATTGTACTCATGAGCAACAAATTGCAATCGTTGATGAGATAGCTTATCCTAAGAAGGCCAAACCGGAAGTTGCACAAGGCGTAGCCTTTTTCAATTTGATGCGAGATCTAACTGTTACAGGTTTTTATACAACTAAAATGGGTATCGATGATCTTGGTTATGTTGGCAATCAGCCAAACCAATGGAATGGCGTTCCTGATGATGTATTGAAGCAATATGGTGTAGCGTATACTGACAAGGAAAACAAAGAATGCGTTAAGTTCAGTTAAACATAAAACAACGAATTGTTATGTCAAACAAGAATTATCAAAGAAGGAAATTTATTAAAGCTGGTGCCATGGGAGTGGCAGCATTTACCATTGTTCCAAGGAATGTTTTGGGAAAAGGTCATGTAGCCCCAAGTGATAAATTACGTATTGCTGGTATTGGTGTTGGTGGAAAAGGGCAAGGAGATTTAGCTGAGTTCGCAAAAAGTCCGAATGTGGAAATCGTAGCGCTTGTGGATGTGGATGAGCGTCAGGCAGCAACCTCCAGGAAGAACTTCAGCAAGGCAAATTTTTATCACGACTTCCGTGAGATGCTTGATAAGGAAAAAAACAATATTGACGCATGTTCCATTTCGACGCCTGACAACTTCCACGCAGTTGCAACATTGGCATGTATGCAGTTGGGCAAACATGTATATACACAGAAACCATTGACACATGATATTTATGAGGCACGTATTCTAACAGAAGCCGCTAAAAAATATCCAGTGGTAACACAAATGGGCAACCAGGGTGGTTCCGGTGATGGTGTAAGAAGGACAAAAGAATTGATTGATGCAGGTATGATTGGAGATGTTACTGAGGTGAAGTGTTGGACAAACAGGCCGGTTTGGCCACAAGGCATTCCTTCCCCAACGGGGAAATTTGATGTTCCTAAGGAACTCAATTGGGATCTCTGGATCGGTCCTGCAAAAATGATTGATTACAATCCAGCATATCTTCCATTCAATTGGAGAGGATGGTGGGCATTTGGAACAGGCGCTTTGGGTGATATGGCTTGTCACATCATGGATCCTGTATTTAGGTGTTTGCCTATATTATATCCTTCAAGTGTAGAATGCTCTGTAGCCTCCATTTGGCAGGCAATGTGGGATGATACAACAAATCCTGATAGTTGTCCTCCTTCATCTATTATCCATTTAAGTTATCCAAGAACAGATGGCAAGAAAGGAGAGATCAAAGTATCATGGCATGATGGAGGTCTTCTTCCAGAGAGACCTGATGAACTTGGTCCTGAAGAAGCATTTGGTAACTGGGATGGTGGTGTTTTATTCATCGGAACGAAAGGAAAGCTATTGGCTGATTGCTATGGCGCAAATCCACGATTGCTTCCAACCAAATTAATGAAAGAGAAGAAGCTACCTGCAGAGACTATTCCACGTGTTCCTGAAGGGCATTATTTACAGTGGGTGAATGCTTGTATTGCAGGACATGGAAATGCCACTACAAGCTCACCATTTGAGTTTGCAGGGCCATTTACTGAAAGCATCTTGATAGGTAATCTTGCTATTAGAAGCTGGATGATGCGAAATCCAAACCTCACTGGTATTAATGATAAATATCTTGGAAGAAAGAAATTGATTTGGGATGCAAAAAATATGCGCATCACTAACTTTGAGCCGGCAAACCAATATGTGAAAAGAGAATACAGGGATGGATGGAAGTTGGAGTTGTGATAGATATTCATTTACATCTTATTTCATTGAGATAGTAAAAGACCGACGGAAGTCGGTCTTTTTATTTTTAATAGTTGCCTCGTCCTAAAATAAGTTGACACAAAAGTTGACTTATTATGACTAACAAGTATTTGAAAAGGACACAAAGGGACTACAGTTTAGCTTTTAAACTTCAGGTAGTTAACGATGTAGAAAAAGGTCTATTGACTTGGAAACAGAGTCAG
>CANFHO010000084.1 GCA_947447005.1 Chitinophagaceae bacterium | reverse complement strand
TTTGATTTTCCAGGATTCATGTTGGGATGGAGTAGTATATTTTCTATTCCACTCAAAGAAAGACGAAAAAGAATAAAACCTGAAACGTTAAGCCATCTCATCGATCTTGAAGCAAGGCTTTACTATTAAAATCGCACATTAAATCATTGAATAAATATTATATATGCAACATATTGACTCCATTTGCACGATTTGTCAAAACTCAAACAACAATAGTTTTATAGAAGCAAAAGAAATGATGTTTGGCACACAAGAATCATTTACATATTTATTGTGTGGGAATTGCAACTGTCTGCAAATTGTAAATGCGCCGTTGAATATGGATAAATATTATCCCAATACCTATTATGCTTTTGACCAATCTCCAATTATCAAAAAATCCTTTCTGTCAAAATTTCTTGCACATCGCAGAAACAATTATTTCCTTTTTAAAAATTCAATTCTAGGATTTTTTCTGGGAAAAATTCATCCCAACCCTCCACTGGAGTTGATTTCCAAAACCAACATAAAAAAGAATTCAAGCGTGTTGGATATTGGATGCGGTAGTGGTCATCTCCTATATAGCATGCGTCTGGCTGGCATGAAAAATATTCTCGGAGCAGACCCATTTATTTCAGCAGATATTACATATGAAAACGGACTAAAAATATTGAAAAAAGATTTTTCGCAGATAAACTCAACATGGGACCTGATCATGCTACATCATGTATTTGAACATATGGGATCTCCATTAGAAGTTCTTAAACAGGTATATGAAAAACTGAAGCCCGGTGGAAAGTGTATCATAAGAATCCCAACAACCTCAAGTTATGCTTGGAAGCATTATCGTGAAAATTGGGTTCAATTGGATGCACCGAGACATTTCTTTCTTCATTCAAAAGAAAGTATAAAAATACTTGCTGAAGCATCTGGTTTGGAAATAGATAATATATTGTACGATTCTGCTGCATTCCAGTTTTGGGGAAGTGAGCAATATAAAAAAGGTATTGCTCTCATGTCTGATTCATCATACCTGATGAATCCCCAAACATCCATTTTTTCTCAGGATGAAATGAATGATTTCAAAAAACAAGCTAAAAAATTGAATGATTCAAATGAGGGTGATCAAATGACAATTTATCTCAGAAAAAAATAATTCATTGTCTGACAAAGAACATACAGCAGACTTGGAATAAAAAAGTTTTCTAAAGAGATCGGATCATATCAAAAAACAATGCAAGTCCTTGTTTTTTTTCAACATTCAGATCATATGAAATATTTTTTCGATAATAGTAATCAACATCGAAAGGTACATCACCAAGTTCTTGTATAACTGTTTCAAGATTTTTCAAACCAAACTTATTCATCTTATTGAAGGCTTCGATAAAAACAGGATCAAGTTGCCTATGTGACACCCATGCAGCAAAAACAAACGGCAGATTTGTCATTTCATGCCATGCAGTACCTAAATCATAAAAAAAGTTTGATTTTCGTTTTTGATCCATAGCTCTATCTCCTATTATGAGAGCCGCGGTATCTCCTTTTATGTTTTGTATATATGATTCATCTGCAGCTTGTATAAATTCAACTTCCTGTTTCCAATGGTTTTTGAATAAGATGCGACATAACATCACTGAAGTTCTGGATTGGTAATCAAGGTAAACCCGTTTTATTTGATTCAACGGGAGCTCACTGAAAATGGCTACAGATGATACCTCACCAACAGACCCAATGCAATAATCTGAAATGATGTGGTACTCATCCAATTCAAGCAAAGCTGCAACAGGTAACAAACCAACATCAATTTGATCGTTTTGAAGAAATTTTACAAGGTTGGAGGGATAATCAAGGGATAACTGTACCTCATCCTTCAACTTACTATGAGCAAGCCCCCACAAGAGTGGCTTTGTATTCAAATAACTGACCGCTCCTACCCTAATTTTCTTTTCCACTGAGATTGATGTAATTTTGCCAACAAAGTTACACCAATTATTGAGCAAATGGATTTGAATACATTAACAGCTATCTCTCCGATTGATGGCAGATATAGGAATCAAACAGCAAACCTTTCAGCATATTTTTCAGAATTTGCTCTGATGCAGTATAGATTGAGGGTTGAAGTTGAATACTTTATAGCCTTGGGACAGAAGAAAATCTTTGTTTTAAAAGCAAGTGATGCTACCAAACTCAGGAATGTTTATATAAATTTTTCACCTGAAACTGCTGTATCAATAAAAAAAATTGAACAGGTCACAAATCACGATGTGAAAGCCCTTGAGTATTATCTGAAAGAACAACTGGATGGTTTATCATTGGGTCATTTGAAAGAATTCATACATTTTGGCCTTACCTCACAAGACGTAAACAATACTGCGATACCACTTTCATGGAAAGAGGCGCTTGAATTTGATTACAATCCATCTATAAGCAATCTTGCATTGGAGCTCAAGAAACTTGCGAAAAGCTGGAAATCCATTTCCATGCTAGCCAAAACACATGGACAACCAGCATCACCAACTAATTTGGGAAAAGAAATAATGGTATTTGTTGAACGAATTGAAGATCAAATTGCGCTGTTAAATACAATACCATACTCTTGTAAATTTGGTGGTGCCACCGGAAATTTCAATGCACATACCATTGCATATCCTCATATTAATTGGATCAGATTTGGCAATAGTTTTTGTGAAACAAAGCTTGGCCTTCAAAGACAACAATACACTACACAGATTGAACACTATGATCATCTGGCTGCGCAATTTGACGCGATGAAGCGAATAAATACTATCCTAATTGACTTTTGTAGAGACGTGTGGAGCTATATTTCAATGGAATATTTCAAGCAGAAAACAAAAGCTGGAGAAGTTGGATCTTCTGCGATGCCACATAAGGTAAACCCTATAGATTTTGAAAATGCTGAAGGCAACCTGGGCTATGCAAATGCCATTTTTGAACACCTTGCAGCTAAATTACCTGTTTCAAGATTACAACGTGACCTGACTGATTCAACTGTTCTCAGGAATATAGGAGTGCCATTTGCACATACCATTATTGCATTCAAATCCATTTCAAAAGGACTTGGAAAATTGGTGCTGAATGAAGCTGCAATCTATAACGACCTTGATAAGAATTGGGCTGTAGTAGCTGAAGCTATTCAAACAATTCTAAGAAGAGAAAATTATCCAAAACCATACGAGGCATTGAAAGATTTAACACGTGGAAAATCAGCCATCAATAAAGAAAGCATCCATCAATTCATTGAAGGACTTGATGTAACATTAAAGGTCAAAAGAGAATTAAAAAAAATCACCCCATTCAATTATACGGGTGTATATAAAGAATTTTAGAACCAACGCTCAAACATCAAAACTCAACTCATTTGTGAATTTCTGAACTGAAATGAAAGGTAACTTCTGGGTTATTGGATATTTCAGTATTCAGGAACCATTCACTTTGTGCAAGGTAAACAACATGACCGTCTTTATCATACACTGTATTTCCTGTTTTAAAACGAATGAAGTCATCAAGCTTTGCTTTGTTTTCTGAAGTAAGCCAACATGCCTTGTAGAAAGGAAGTGAGTTGAATTGTACAGAGGCCCCATATTCCTGTAAAAGTCTGTATTGAATTACTTCAAATTGTAAATCCCCTACACAACCAATTATTTTTCTGTTTCCATTATGCTGAGTGAACAATTGAGCAACACCTTCATCGGTCAATTGATTCAATCCTTTTTCAAGCTGTTTGGTTTTCATGGGATCCTTATTGATAACCTCTTTAAAAATCTCAGGTGAAAAGCTTGGGATTCCTGTAAAATAGAAGTCCTCTCCTTCCGTCAAAGTATCTCCAATCTTAAAGTTTCCGGTATCAAACAAACCAACAACATCTCCAGCATATGCCTCCTCAATTACATCTTTGTCTCTGGCTAAAAAGCTATAAGGATTACTAAAACGCACATCCTTTTCCAACCTAACATGGTTATAAAATTTATTCCGTTCAAACTTACCGGAACAAACCCTTAAGAATGCAATGCGATCACGATGCTTTGGATCAAGATTGGCGTGAATTTTGAAAATAAAACCACTGAATTTATCCTCCATTACATCAACCCTTCTTGCAGTAGTGTCCCTGCTTTGGGGAGTAGGTGAAATACGGATAAAAGTATCCAGGAGTTCCTTCACACCAAAATTATTAATGGCGCTACCAAAGAATACAGGTGCTTTTTGTCCCTTTAAATAAGGTGAATTATCAAAATGACCATATACCCCATCAATTAATTCAGCATCCTCTCTAAGTTGGTCGGCATCCTTCTCACCCACCAATCTGTCTAATTCTGCATCAGCAAGATCGTCAATATGCACGCTATCCTCTTCAGTAGCTTTTTGGTTTGCATTGAAAAGCAACAGGCTCTTATCATACAGATTGTAAACACCTTTGAAATCCTTACCCATATTGATAGGCCAGCTCAAAGGATGCAATGAAATGCGAAGCTCCTTTTCAATTTCATCTAACAAATCGAAAGGATTTTTACCATCGCGATCGAGTTTATTGATGAATACAATAACAGGTGTATCTCGCATGCGACATACTTCCATCAATTTTCTAGTTTGTTCCTCAACCCCCTTTACACCATCAACAACCAAAACTACACTATCAACTGCTGTAAGAGTTCTATAAGTATCCTCGGCAAAATCCTTGTGACCAGGTGTATCCAGGAGATTGATCAAAATACCTTTGTATTCAAAACTCATCACGGAAGTTGCAACACTGATACCTCTTTGACGCTCGATTTCCATGAAATCACTGGTAGCATGTTTTTTTATCTTATTGCTTTTTACAGCACCTGCTGTTTGAATGGCACCCCCAAACAGAAGAAATTTCTCTGTCAATGTGGTTTTTCCGGCATCCGGGTGTGAGATGATCGCAAATGTTCTTCGTTTGTTTATATCAGTTTCGAACTTCATATTTCTGTAGAAAGTGTGCAAAGTTACATTTTTTTAACGGAGTTCTTTTGAATGGATTCCAGGAAGAATACTATCAAAAGATATCATCCAGGATTGTTAACACACACAAAATGAGCGTCAAAACTCAAAACATAGTTAATCCGTTTGTCAGTCTGATTATCCCTTCACCATTTTTTAAAACCACCATGGCATCGAAAGATTATCTTTGTACCTCATCATTCTATTAAAATGAGAAGAACGCTTGAGATATTGTCAACAACCCTGCGCCTGGCTTTGCAAGAACTTGCAAAAAACAAAATGAGGACTTTCTTATCTCTCTTTGGTGTTACAATTGGTATTTTTTGCATTATTGGCGTTCTTACAACAGTTAGTAGTCTTGAAAAAAACGTTCAAAACGACATCAAATCGCTTGGTTCAAATACTATTTATATAGACAAATGGGATTATCAAGGTGGCGCTGATTACCCTTGGTGGAAATATGTGAACCGTCCATCACCTCAACTATCTGAAACGAATTTAATCAGGGAAAAAGTAAAAGCAGATATCAATGTGGTCTACAACTTTTCAACCAATTCGTTCATTCAATATGGCGACAATAAATTAGATGGAATTTCATATCATGGAATTACAGAAGAGTTCGATAAAATACAACCCATCGAAATCGTATATGGAAGATATCTCAATCAGATGGAATTTGACCATGGAACAAGCAGCATCGTTCTTGGATATGAAAATGCTGAAAAACTTTTTGGAAATCCTGAAAAAGCAGTAGGAAAAGAAGTTACCCTTAGGAACAAAAAAGGCATCATCGTGGGTGTGATCAAGAAACAGGGGAAAAGTTTTATTGGAGGTGGATGGAATTTTGATCAAAGCATTGTTTTATCCTATCGATTCATGAAACAAATGCTTTTCAATGAAAAATTCAACAATCCCAAAATCATTGTAAAGGCCCCAGAAAATATGAATTCTGATGCCCTGAAAGATGAATTGAAAGGAGCCATGCGTTCAATAAGAAGACTGGGACCAACTCAGGAAGACAATTTTACTTTAAATGCTATCAGTGATATTACAAAGAGTGTTAGCTCACTTTTCAGTAGCATCAACCTGGGTGGTTGGTTAATTGGTATTTTAAGTTTGATTGTGGGGGCATTCGGCATTGCAAACATCATGTTTGTTACCGTTCGAGAAAGAACACCTATAATTGGATTGAAGAAAGCAATTGGCGCAAAAAAGAGAACCATTTTATTGGAGTTTCTTTTGGAAAGTGCCATCATTTGCATCATTGGTGGTATGATAGGTCTGTTATTGGTTGTCATACTCGCTTTTGTCAGCTCCTCCATCTTTAATTTCCCAGTTTTCGTTTCAGGTAATATTCTTGCACTGGCTGTTGGAATATGCGTTTTGATTGGGGTTTTAGCTGGGATTATCCCTGCTATGATTGCAGCAAAAATGGATCCTGTAGTTGCCATAAGATCCAAATAATCAATTTTTTATGTCCTCCATATGCTTTGATATCATTATAATTAGTCGGAAATATTTTATATTTTGATTAAATTTTTACGCTACATTCATATTTTTACTCTGCAAATTGTGAATCTAACCTAATTAACATTGATCATTACCGGATGAAATTACGACTAATACCTATTGTTATTTTATGTCTAGTCATCTTAGCATCTACGGCTATAATTTATTATAAAACCAAAGACAAGGGCTACAATCTTCCAGAAAAAGCATGCAATTTGACCGTTGAGGGATAAATTAAAAAAGACACAACTGGATATATACCAAAACTTGTTTTTGTTTCCAAGGAAAATATCATCTATGACCCTGTGATTGAATCAGCCAATTGCACACTTTCTGAAAATAGCCATGTCCAGATTTGTGCGAACTCAATAGATGCATCTGATAACTCACACAAAACAATACACATCAATAAGGTAGTATTCTTACCTTAGCAACATGAACCTGCGTTCTTCTGTATGTATATTGGGAATTGAATCTTCCTGTGATGAAACCTCTGCTTCAGTTTGCATAGATGGCAAAATTTACTCCAATGTTATTGCCACACAACAAATCCATACTGATTTTGGAGGTGTTGTTCCTGAATTAGCCAGTAGGGCTCATATGCAAAACATAGTTCCTGTAGTTGATAAAGCCCTAAAAGATGCCAATGTACAGCCAGCAGATCTACATGCCATTGCATTTACACAGGCACCTGGTTTAATCGGAGCCTTATTGGTGGGAAGTTCTTTTGCAAAATCCATGTCCATTGCACTTGATATACCAATCATTGCTGTACAACACATGCAGGCACATGTTTTATCAAATTTGATAGAGCCCCCTGTTCCTGCATTCCCCTTCTTATGCTTGACTATTAGCGGAGGACATACCCAAATTGTTTTGTGCCATAGTCCTTTACATATGGAAATTCTTGGTGAAACCATTGATGATGCTGCGGGAGAGGCTTTTGATAAAACCGCAAAAATGTTGGGACTTCCTTATCCTGGAGGCCCCTTGATAGATAAATTAGCTGCTGAAGGAAATCCCAAAAAATTTGTTTTTCCAGAACCACAAATAGAAGGACTAAATTTTAGCTTTAGTGGTGTTAAAACTTCTGTATTGTATTTTTTGCAGAGAATGAAAAAGGAAGATGAGTCGTTTGTTGAAAAAAACCTTTCTGATATTTGTGCTTCAGTTCAATTTTGCATTGTTTCAATTTTGCTAAAAAAACTTAAGAAAGCAACACTACAAACTGGTATCAAAAGGATTTGTATTGCCGGTGGAGTATCAGCAAATAAGGGACTTCGCAGTTCATTGAATAATATGGCAGCTGAAAATAATTGGGATATACA
Organism: Chitinophagaceae bacterium; assembly: GCA_947447005.1. Taxonomy (GTDB): domain Bacteria; phylum Bacteroidota; class Bacteroidia; order Chitinophagales; family Chitinophagaceae; genus Pollutibacter. Next base: position 6,165 of record CANFHO010000084.1, on the reverse strand, counting down.
TATCCCCTCATTTGAATATTGCACAGACAATGCAGCAATGATTGCAATTACAGGATATTATAAATTTATGGAGAACAAATTTACTGAGCTGAATATATCCCCATCAGCCAGAGGAACCTGGTAAAATATTTTACGGATGTCCAACCCTTTTTTCAGATTCAAACAATTTATTGTTCATCAGCATTTATGCGCCATGAAAATAAGCACCGACTCCTGTTTGTTTGGTGCCTGGGCAGCACAACATTTTAAAGACGGACAAAAATCATTGGATATCGGTGCAGGCACCGGACTTCTTTCTCTGATGATCAGTCAAAAACATCTTCTCCATATAGATGCTGTTGAAATTGAAGCTTCATGCTATAATCAGCTGAAAGAGAACATAACATTGTCAAACTGGAAAGAACAAATCACCCCCATCCATTGTAATATTCTTGACATACATGGATCGGCTGTCTATGACTCCATTATTTCAAATCCTCCTTTTTATGAAAACCAATTGCTATCAGATGTGCATACAGTCAACCTGGCAAGACATCAGACAGGACTTACCTTAGAAAACTTGTTTAAAAAAGTGGATGAAATACTGCGAGTCCATGGTTTATTTCAACTGTTGATGCCTGCATTCAGAAAACAAGAATGTATAGACATTGCTTCAATGTATGGTTTTTATCCCACTAGAATTGCAGATGTAAAGCAATCGCCAAGACATGATTCCTTTCGCGTCATGTTTTCGTTTATGAAAGAGAAATCAAATCTTATTCATGAACAAATCACTATAAAGGACCATCAAAATAATTATACTGAAGATTTTTCTGCCTTACTAAAAGACTACTATCTGTATCTATAGATCCCATTGTGCCTTGTGGCTCGTCCATTTATACTTTGTATTATCTATTCTTACCCCAACCTAGCCAATCATTTGCATTGGCATATATCATCAATCCAAATAAAAGGATCATACCTACAATTTGTGCATATTCAAGGAATTTCTCGTTTGGTTTCCTTCCAGTAATCATTTCGATAATGGTAAACAATACATGTCCTCCGTCTAATGCAGGAATAGGCAATAGGTTCATGAATGCCAGTACAATGGAGAAGAAAGCGGTAATATTCCAGAAAGCTTCCCAATCCCACTCATATTTAGGAAAAATTGAACCCATTGATTTAAAACCGCCCAAACCTTTATAGGCCCCAGTAGAAGGATTTGCAATTTTTTTGATCTGGGCAACATAAAAACCCAATTTATCAACAGCCTTGTTTACCCCTGCTGGAAAAGATGCCAACAAACTATACTTTGTAGTTTCCAATGTGTACAGTCCGGATTCACCCATTTCTTGAAGGCTAGGTATGGTTGGGAAAAACCCAATGGAAGAATCTTTGCTGATAACAGCAGCGACATCCATTGCATTGCCATTTCGTAAAATGTGTAATGTAACAGAGTCACCTGCCATGTTTGATACCAGCGGTTTGATTTCATCAAAAAAAGCTGTTTTAAAAGAGTCAATTCCAACAATCTGATCTTTGGGTGCTAAACCATTTTTGCCTTCAACACTTTCTGCACTTACTTCTCCAACGATAGCAGGTATTCTTGGCATCAATAAAATAGACCTTTTACCTTTTTCTACAATTTTTTCAATGAAATTAACTGGAACAGGAAGGTTGATTAACTCACCATTTCTATCAATGGTAAGTGTATCACTTAATAACAATGCAGCATTGAGGTCTTCAAAATATTTGACAGGTTCATTATTAACCTTTACTATTTTATCTCCATTTTTTAAACCAACTTCATTTACAACTGTATCAACAATCCAAACACCATTGGTTAGGTTTTGAATGGGTAATTTGGTTTCACCCCATTTGAAAAGAATCATTGCGTATATGAAAAAAGCAAGGAGCACATTCACTGTAACACCTCCTATCATAATAATTAATCTCTGCCATGCTGGCTTACTTCTGAATTCCCAAGGCTGCGCAGGTTGTTTCAACTGCTCTTTGTCCATACTCTCATCAATCATACCAGCGATCTTCACATAACCACCCATTGGGAGCCAGCCAATACCATATACTGTTTCGCCTATTTTTTTCTTTGCCAATGAAAACCAAGGATCAAAGAAAAGATAAAACTTTTCTACCCTGCATTTAAACAATTTAGCAGGAATGAAATGTCCAAGTTCATGCAATATAACAAGTATAGACAATGAAAGTATAAGCTGTGCAGCCTGTAGGCCTACGCTACTCCAATTGATATCCAACAAAACCTGTGCGAGGTTATTCATGATTGTTTTTTAAGAGTGACGAAGTTAATGATTTTCGATTTCCGAATGTGGAGTTCCCCAGCCAAGATGAAATATTTCATTCAATATTAACGATTGGCTAAATGTTAATCATTGAAGCAGCAAAACTTCTTGCTTCTCCATCACTTTCAAAGTATTCCTCCAATGAAGGATTTTCGATGAATGGGATGGTTGCCATGGTTCTTTCTATTATTTCTGTCATATCAATATACCCAACCCTATTTTTCAAAAATCCATAGACTGCAATTTCATTGGCTGCATTTAGAATACATGGCATATTGCCTCCTTTATGCATCGCTGCTATTGCTAAAGCAAGATTTCTGAATGTTTTAATATCTGGTGGCTCAAAATTCAAGACGGCAGATTTGGTAAAATTATATCTTGGGAAATCATTTTTCAAACGATTGGGGTATGCCATTGCATATTGAATAGGAAGCTTCATGTCAGGCAATCCCATTTGAGCCTTGATGCTACCATCTTCAAACTGAACCATGCTATGGATGATGCTTTGCTGATGGACAACCACTTCTATTTGAGATGGCTTTAAATTAAACAACCATTTTGCTTCAATCATTTCCAATCCCTTGTTCATTAAAGTGGAAGAATCAATCGAAATTTTTGCGCCCATACTCCAATTGGGGTGTTGGATTGCATGCTCCCTTTTGATATTTACCAGGTAATTCGGCTTTTTTCCAAAGAAAGGTCCTCCGGAAGCAGTTAATATTATTTTTTCAATTGGATTTTTGTCTTCCCCAACCAGGCATTGATATATAGCAGAATGTTCTGAATCTACAGGAATGATTGATATCCCTTTTTCGGCTGCCATCTTCATAACGACATCGCCAGCAACCACAAGAGTTTCCTTGTTTGCCAATCCGATGTTTTTACCATTGGAGATAGCCATCAAGGTTGGTTTTAATCCTGCAAAACCAACAATTCCAGCCATCATGAATTCATAACACGACATCGCAGCTGCCTCTTCCAACGCCTCTTCCCCTGCCATTACAGCTATATCTTTCCCCTCAAGGGCAAGCTTCACCTGATTGTATTTGTTCGTATCCGTTATGACAACTGCTTGGGGAAAAAACTCCAATGCCTGTTCAATCAGTAAATCTGCATTTGAATGTGCCGTTAAAATTGTTGCTTTAAAAAGAGATGGATTGGTGCGAATCACATCCAATGTTTGCTTTCCAATTGAACCTGTTGAGCCGAAAATGCCAATCGTTTTGATTGTCGATGAATGTGTATGTTGGAAAGAAACAGGTTCCATTGTATAAAAGTACAATTTATTTAATCATGTATTTTTCCAGTTCAGCTGCAATATTACGGTCGTTGCTTAATCTGGGAACTTTGTTTTGTCCACCCAATTTGCCAATCGAACGCATGTAATCAATGAATGCATTCTTTGCAAGTGGTGTAACAACCAATGGCTTCAATATATTACCGCTGATGAGATCATCATAGTAGATATTTTTTTTGCGCATGTTTTCATCAAGCGCATGTGCAAAAGCATTCAGATCTGATGGCATTTTTTCAAATTCAACAAACCATTCATGATAAGATTTTCCTTCTCCTTGTTCAACGAAAGGGGCCACAGTAAACTCAACAATACGGGCATCAAATTTTTCTTCAGCTTGTTTCATACTGAATTCCACTTCTTCTCCGATTACATGTTCCCCAAAAGCTGATATAAAATGTTTGATACGTCCACTAACAATGATACGATAGGGGTCAGTTGATACAAACTTCACTGTGTCACCAATATTGTATCCAAACAAACCAGCATTGTTATTTACAATAAGCGCATAATTTTCTCCAACTTTTACATCTGCAAGAGATAATCTGGTTGGGTTTTCATTGAATATTTCAGCAGCGGGAATAAATTCGAAAAAGATGCCCGAGTTGGTATTTAAAATCAATCCTTCCTGGTCTCTCGTATCTTGAAATGCAAAAAAACCTTCTGATGCAGGGAATGTTTCTATTGTATGAACTGTTTTACCTATACTATCCATTAATTTTGAACGGTATGGGCTGAAATTAACGCCACCATGAACCAGTACATTGAAATTTGGAAACAGATCTCCAATCTTTTTTCCTGTTTTTTCCATCAATCTGTCAAAATACATTTGCATCCATGGCGGAATACCACTGATCAGGGTCATGTCCTGGTCGATCGTTTCAGCTACAATTGAATCCAGCTTGGATTCCCAATCCTCAACACAATTTGTTTCGTAAGAAGGGAGCTGATTTTTTCGCAAATAACTTGGAATATGATGGTTGACAATACCGCTCAACCTGCCTGTAGGGATGCCGCCTATACGGTCTAATACAGGGGAACCTGAAAGAAAAATCATTTTTCCATTGGTAAAATCAGCATTGCCGGTTTCTGCGATGTAGGCTAATAATGCATTTCTGGCAGTATTAATATGATTGGGAATCGAATCGGATGTAATGGGGATATATTTTGCGCCAGAAGTAGTTCCAGAGGTTTTTGCCAAATAGATAGGCGTTCCAGGCCATAGAATATTTTGTCTACCCTCTTTGATTTTATGTATATACGGAGCATATTTTTCATAGTCACGAATCGGAACAGCCTGTGTAAAGTCCTTATGATTAGACACTTCTGCAAAATGGTGCTGTTTGCCAAATTCAGCCTTTGCACCCTTTTTCATTAAATTATTCAGGATTTGTTGTTGATCATCAATGGCTGTTTTAATCGATCTTTGGAGCTGCTTATGAACAATTCCGGCAAAAGGTTTGGCTAAATATGATTTTATCTTCATGGCTAATCCGGGTGATATTAAACAAAGATAACCCCCCACTTCCAAACCCCACAAACAAAGAATGAAGAAATTTTGGCTGGAAACTTTGGGAGAAGGGAATTTATCCCTACCTTTGCCGTCCTAAATTTTGGAAGATTATGTTCGCAATTGTAAAAATCGCAGGTCACCAGTACAAGGTTGAATCAGGTCAACAACTTTATGTATCTCATATTGAAGGAAATGCTGGCGATAAAATTCAGATCGCAGATGTTCTTTTGGTAGACAACAACGGTCAAATTTCTGTTGGAAATGACGTAAAAGAAAAAGTAAGCGCTGAAATCCTTGGTGAAAAACAAGGTGATAAAGTGATTGCTTTCAAAATGAAAAGAAGGAAGGGTTTCCGTAAAAAAATCGGACACCGTAAACTTTATACCAAGATTCAGATCGAAAGCATTGCTTAATTCGAACTGCAGTATTCAATTTATTAAAACAATAATTCATGGCACACAAGAAAGGCGAAGGTAGTGTTAAGAACGGTAGGGATTCTCACAGCAAAAGACTTGGAATCAAGATTTTTGGTGGACAACCAGCTGTTTCAGGCAACATCATTCTCAGGCAGCGTGGCACACAATATCATCCTGGTAAAAACGTAGGAGTTGGAAAAGACTTTACGATTTTTGCAACTATAGATGGTGTTGTAGAATTCAGAAAATCTAAGAACAACAAAACATTTGTTTCAATCAATCCAGTTGCAATAGCAGGTTAATGATCAGGTGAGTATAAAATATTTTTTGTAAATAACAAAAAGTGTTTATACTTTTACTTTGTCATTAATTTTCTAACCATTAAATTCTAAACAAAATGGCAACTGCAAAAAAAGCCGCTCCTAAGAAGGCTGCAAAAGCTGCTCCTAAGAAAGCTGCAAAAAAAGCTGCTCCTAAAAAAGCTGCTAAAGCTGCTCCTAAGAAAGCTGCAAAGAAAGCTGCTCCTAAGAAAGCTGCAAAGAAAGCTGCTCCTAAAAAAGCTGCTAAGGCTGCTCCTAAAAAAGCTGCTAAGGCTGCTCCTAAGAAAGCTGCAAAGAAAGCTGCTGCTAAGAAGTAATTCTT
>CANFHO010000083.1 GCA_947447005.1 Chitinophagaceae bacterium | reverse complement strand
TTCAATCAAACAAGCATCCCCATTTCACCATGGATGGAATGGTTGATCCTCCCCGCCATTGTAACCTTGATGTATGCGCTAAACAGTTTTGAACCCAACGCACCAAGCAAACAACTTTTTGCGCTGCTCACCGTACCACTTACGTTTGCAACGTCCATCGCTATCATGATCAAGTCTCGCGGTCCTCTCAGCAAACTCATGGAACAGAAACTATTCCAATTCCTCGGACGAATTTCCTATTCCACGTACCTCAATCACGCTCTCATCATCACCGTTCTTCCCAAACTAGCCTTCAATCAATTCGCCCTGCCCAACACGCCCACCAATCAGTACCTAATCCTTCTTGCCTGCATCACCATCCTCATCGGGTATTCGTATGGAACGTATAGGGCAGTGGAGAAGTTAGGGGCCAAGGGGTAGGTGTTGTGGGTTATTGGTTATCGGTTATCGGTTGTTTAGGATTATGAACTTTTAATGAGTTGTTATTTTCACACAATTTTCCGTTTTTCCATCTTTTTAAAGAGAAAGTAAAAAAATACTTTTAACTGTAAAAGTATATACATAAGTATACTTATCTTTAACGTTAGTAACGTAATTCGTTATTATGATTCTTTCTTTCAAAGATAAAAGGACAATGAGGTTGTGGCAAGGTGAAAGAATTTTAGGATTGCCAGTGGATATGCAAGATTTGGCGAGAAGAAAACTAAGGATGTTGAATAGTTCTCAAGACATCAGAGATCTTCAAGTCCCACCTTCAAATCGTTTGGAAAAACTGAAGGGCGATTTGAAAAAATTCTACTCAATTCGTGTAAATGATCGCTGGCGATTAATATTTATTTGGGAAAATGGGAATGCCAGTCAAGTTCAATTCATTGATTATCATAAATAATAAAATATGCCAAGGTTAAGAAATATACATCCTGGTGAGATTCTCGTAGAAGAATTTTTAAAACCATTGCAAATCAGTGCATATCGTTTGTCTAAAGATATTTCCATCCCACAAACCCGGATTTCTGAAATTGTAAAAGGAAACCGCAGAATTACTGCTGATACTGCATTGAGACTTTCAAAATACTTTAACACCAGTCCAAAATTTTGGCTTGGCTTACAGGATGATTTTGATATTGAAGAAGAGAAACGAAACTTGAAAAATACGTTGTCGCAAATAAAAAAATATACCAACCGGGCTGCATAACAATAATACCCTACAATTCATATTCATTTTACAATGGAAGAAAAACTCCGTCTGGATAAATACCTTTGGGCCATACGACTATTCAAAACCAGAACCCTGGCTGCAACTGCATGCGATAAGGGCCGCATCAAAATGAATGGCGATTCCCTCAAAGCATCCAAAGTGGTGAGGATAGGAGAAGAATACGAAGTTAAAACCGAAGATAAACGATGGGTGATCAAGGTAATAGCACTGCTCTACAAGCGTGTACAATACTCAGAGGCCATCAAGTGCTATGAAGACCTTACCCCCGTGGAAGAAAAAGAAAGAATCACATACCAGGCTGCGAGCTTCTACTCCGGCAAACGCCTCTCCAAAGTAGGCCGCCCTACCAAAAAAGAACGTCGCGATCTCGATGATTATATCGGAGATGGTGCAAGTGACGAGTAACGAGTTACATGTAACAAGTTATTAATCCATTTTTCACTATTTTTTAGTTAAATTCAATTACAACAATCAAAGTTTTCATGAAAAAAATCTTCATCGCCATTCTCCTCCTGCTAACATTCAATACGCAGCTTGTTTTTTCTCAAGGTAAAACACAATGGACCCCAGACGGACAAGGAATCTTTGAAATACAAAAAGGAGCATTGGTCCAAAACAACCTGCTAAAGGGTTCAACAGACACCATCATATCCTCTGGCTTGTTAAAGAACGATCCAGTCTTTTCAAAAATGAGCGATTTTTCATGGAGCCCTACAACAAAACAACTGTTGGTATTCACCAACACTGCTCGTGTGTGGCGCTACAACACCAAAGGTGATTACTGGATCTTCGATCTTACTTCAAAAAAATGGCATCAACTGGGCAAAGGGCGTCCTGCTCAAACATTGATGTTTGCCAAGATTTCTCCGGATGGAACGAAATCGGCATATGTCTCACAACAAAACCTCTACCTGGAAGATCTGAAAACTGGTATTGTAAAAGCACTGACAACCGACGGCAACAGAAGGATGATCAACGGTACATTCGATTGGGTCTACGAAGAGGAATTTAGCTGCCGCGATGGTTTCCGCTGGAGCCCCGACGGGAAAAACATCGCCTTTTGGCAAGTGAATGCTGCTGGTACCAAAGATTTTATGATGATTGATAATACCAGTGATATTTACTCTAAACCTATTCCTGTTGAATATCCAAAGGTTGGTGAATCCCCTTCCGCAGTTAGGGTAGGTGTTATAAATATTGCCACCAAAAAAAATACCTGGATGAATATTCCAGGCGATCAACGCCAACACTATATCCCTCGCATGGAATGGGCTGGAAATAATGAAATCATTGTGCAACAATTGAACAGAAAGCAAAATGAGTCGATCTTGTTTTTGGCAAATGCAAAGTCTGGTTTTGCATATTCCATTTATCAGGAAAGTGATAAAGCGTGGATTGACATCCTCCCCTCCATTGATAACGACTATGACTATGGAGGATGGGATTGGCTGAACAAGGGACAAGCATTTCTTTGGGTATCTGAAAAAGATGGATGGCGTCATATCTACATGGTTTCAAGAAATGGAAAAGAAGAGGTATTGCTGACCAAAGGTGATTATGATATCCAAGGCATCGCACAAGTGAATGAGGCAACCGGTTGGTTGTACTTTTTTGCTTCCCCGGGCAACGCTACACAAAAATACCTCTACCGCGCAAAGCTCGATGGTACGGGCGTTTCAGAGCGCGTAACACCTGCTGATCAAACGGGTACACACGACTATGAAATCGCTCCAACAGGCGACCTGGCTTTTCATACTTTTTCTAATCACAAAACACCACGCGTGTCTGAAGTGATTGATTTGAAAACACAATTGGATATCAACGGAAAAAGCAAAGTGTCTGATGCAGTGAAGAAAACAGCTGGTGTGGTGTCTCCTGTAGAATTTTTCAAAATAAAAACAGATGAAGGTGTGGAAATGGATGGCTGGATGGTGAAGCCTGAAAATTTCGATCCCGCAAAAAAATATCCTGTTGTGTTCTTCGTGTATTCTGAACCTGCTGGCGCCAATGTGATCGATCGTTTCGGAACTGGCAACAATCGTTTGTATGCTGGCAACATGCGCAAAGATGGATATGTATACATAACAGTCGACAACCGCGGTACACCAGCTCCCAAAGGCCGTGAATGGCGTAAATCCATCTATCGTAAAATTGGCATCATCAACATCGATGATCAAGCCAAAGCAGCGAAAGAGATCTTCAAATGGGGCTTCATCGATACCTCACGCGTGGCTGTGTGGGGCTGGAGCGGCGGCGGTTCCGCTACATTGAATCTGATGTTCAGGTATCCAGATATTTACAAGACAGGTATCTCCATTGCAGCAGTAGGATATCAGCTTACATACGACAATATCTATCAGGAAAGATACATGGGGTTGCCACAGGAGAACAGGGAAGATTTTATCAATGGTTCACCCATCACCCATGCAAAAAACCTCAAAGGAAATCTTTTATACATCCACGGAACTGGAGATGACAATGTGCATTATCAAAATGCAGAACTGCTCTTAAATGAATTGATAAAGTACAATAAGATTTTCCAGTTTATGCCGTATCCAAACCGTAGTCATGGCATATACGAAGGCGAAGGCACATCACGTCATTTGTCAAACCTCTATACAACGTATTTGAAAGAGCATTGTAAACCTGGAGGTTTTTGATGGTGGAAGGGTTGAATAGTGGAAGGGTGGAAAGGTGGAAGAGTTAATACAATCCTCCACTTTTCCACCCTTCCACTATTCCACCATTCCACCATTCCACTATTCCACTATTCCACCCTTCCACTATTCCACTGCTAAGAAGCAAAATAAGAATGGAAATACGGAATCGTCTCAATCCCCTTATAGAAATTGAAAATATCATACTTCTCATTCGGTGAATGAAGATTATCGCTGTCGAGACCAAAGCCCATGAACACGATCTTTACACCCAATTCTTTTTCAAACAACGAACAGATGGGAATGCTTCCACCGCCACGTACAGGCACTGGAACCTTGCCAAAGGTGGTTTCTATGGCCTTGGCTGCAGCCTGATATGCTTTTGAATCAATCGGCGTAAGATAAGGCTCTCCTCCATGATGCTCAGATGCTTTAACTGTCACGCCAGCGGGTGCAATGCTCTTGAAATAATGCAATAATTTTTCTGTGATCTTGGCTGATGATTGGTTGGGTACCAAACGCGCAGAGATCTTGGCAAAAGCCTTGGATGGCAAAACAGTTTTAGCCCCTTCGCCGGTATATCCACCCCAAATTCCATTTACCTCTAATGTTGGCCTGATGCCAGTTCGCTCATTGGTACTGTATCCTTTTTCCCCATACACCGAATCAATACCCAGATCCTCCATGTATTCTGTTTCGTTGAAGGGAGCCTTGGCCATCAATGCCCTTTCTTCTGGTGTAGATTCAACTACATCATCATAAAAACCTGGAATAGTGATATGGTTGTGTTCATCATGACAAGAAGCAATCATGCGAGCAAGTACAGTAGCAGGATTTGCAACCGCACCGCCATATACACCACTGTGCAAATCGCGGTTGGCTCCTGTCACTTCCACTTCAATGTAACTTAAACCTCTAACGCCTGAATCAATAGATGGCGTGTCCATACTGATCATAGCTGTATCACTAATCAGTATTACATCCGCAGCCAACAACGCTTTATTGTTAGCTACAAAGGTGGAGAGATTGGGAGATCCAATTTCCTCTTCTCCTTCAATGCAAAACTTTATATTCGTTTTCAATGTATTCTCTGCTACCATCATTTCCAATGCCTTTACATGCATATAGAATTGTCCCTTGTCGTCGCAGGCACCACGCGCAAAGATCTTACCATCTTTGATCACAGGTTCAAAAGGACCACTATGCCATAATTCCAATGGATCGGCAGGTTGCACATCATAGTGCCCATACACCAACACCGTTGGCCAACTTGGGTCGCTGATCTTTTCTCCATACACAATGGGATGTCCCTCCGTTTCATAGATCGTAGCCACATCTGCGCCAGCATCCATGAGTGAAGCTGCTACTGCACGCGCACACGCAATCATGTCGCCTTTATGCTCACTGCTGGCGCTGATAGAAGGGATGCGCAACAAAGCCAACAATTCCTCTAAAAATCTTTCCTTATGGGCTTCCAGATAGCTATTCATTGACATGGTAAATCATTTTATAATGGTTGATGTGAATTGATTTTCAATTTGATATGTGTTAAAATTACACATTCAAATTAATAAAATTTTAACTGAAAAATTTTTATAATTCAAATGGATTACTATATTTGATGCACGATTGCGTGTCATATTAATCAGCCTTTGTACATCCAACTGAATTATTTCAGTAGTATAGTACAAAGGCTGAACTTTTTTATGCAATCGTTATCGCACGCTATTGAATCTTTCTTCTACATTTTTCCAGTTGATCAGACTAAACCAATTGCTCACATATTCTGCCCTTCTGTTTTGGTATTTTAAATAGTAAGCATGTTCCCATACGTCCAAACCCAGCAATGGCATGCCTTTGATGGGAGATACATCCATCAGCGGATTGTCTTGATTTGGTGTTGATCCAATCTGCAATGTTTTCTTTTCATCCAGATACAACCACGCCCAACCACTTCCAAATCTTGTCATGGCAGCGTCACTCAACTTGGTTTTAAAATTTTCCATACTGCTGAAGCTCCCCATCATGGCTTGCTTAAAGCTGCCTTCTGCCATTCCTGCTCCACCGGGTGCTTGCATGCTTTTCCAGAACAATTCATGATTATAATGACCTCCACCATTGTTACGAAGCTTGGCAGAATATTTTGACATGTTAGCCAGTGCATTCTCCAATGAAATATTTTCTCCTTTAAATTCTGCAGCTGCTGCATCATTCAAATTCTTGGTATAAGCAGATGCATGTTTGGTATAATGTATTTCCATGGTCATGGCGTCAATCAGCGGCTCCAATGCATTAAATGCGTAGGGAAGCGGCGTTTGTGAAAATATAGTGGATTGCATGAATTCATTTGCCAACAGGGAGTTAGGGATTGTTGACAGTGCTCCTGCCGCGATGCCTCCTTGAATGGTGTTCTTTAGGAATGTTCTGCGGGTTGATCCTTTTTTCATTTTGTTGTGATTTAAGCTGAAAGTTCGGTTTTCTTTTTCAATATGGGCTTGATGAAACGTCCGATCTTTTTGATAATATTGAAATAAAATTCATTATTGAATAATTGGGAATCATTCATTGCTTTATAAACAAGAAAAATACCTACAGGCATTAAAACATAACTTGGTAACCAGATTCCTGCAAATGGGGTCATTATGTCTTGTGTGACAAATTTTTCACCAAACATATTCATCAGGTGAAATATCAAAAAGAAAATAACGGCAATTACCAATGGCATACCCAATCCCCCTTTGCGAATAATGGATCCCAATGGGGCTCCAATCAAAAACAATACAAAGCAGGCAAAAGACAATGCAAATTTTTTATGCCACTCAATGTCATATAATATCAGGTCTTGTTTTTTTGTGCCATAGTCCAATGTGATCAGATCCAGGGCACTTTTCATCAACTGAATTTTGTCAGCTGCTTTCGTAAATATTACATTCTTACCAGAATCTGGCAATAACTGCTGATAAATTTTAATACCCTTTTTGAACTTTGGAGGTTGAATAGTCCAGCCCTTTTTGAATTGCTTTCCAAAATAGAAATAACTGGTCACCTCTTGGTCCATCCGTTTTCCTATCAGCGTATCAGCCGCTTTCTGAACAGAATCTGTAACTTTATTAAGTTGTTTGATATTTAACATCCGATAGCTTCCCTTAAACAAACTATCAGGTGTTTTCAATACATCAAAACTACTCAAATCGAATACTTTTTTATAATTCTGAAAACCCAGTCTGTAATATTCAGTTGATGCAGAGTTGTACGCTCCTTTTTCCTGATATCTCCAGCCTCTTTGCAAATCAAATTCCAGAAATTTTTTATCCTCGCTCAATTTCATGGTGCCATCTTCTGCAATAATCATATTATCCTGAAGTGCATATTGATTTTCATAGATGATGATTTTATGAATGCCAATACCATCCTGGTCTTTTTTGCCCACCTTGATGGCATAACCGGGTATCTTATCATAAAAAATTCCTTCCTTAATATCAAATGCTGGCTTTGCTACCCTGATGTCATACAGCATTGCTGTAAACTTCATATTGGCCACAGGAATTACATAGTTTGAAATCAGAAATGCAATCACTGAAATCAAAATTGCTACCATCACAAGTGGTCTCATGAATCGCAACAAAGAAATACCTGCTGATTTGATGGCAACCAATTCAAAGCTTTCGCCCAGATTACCAAATGTCATGATCGAAGAAATCAGAATCGCAAGCGGTAATGCCAAAGGAATGGCTGTTGCTGTTACATAAGATGTAAGTTTGAGAATGCTTGTAAGATCTAAACCTTTTCCAACCAAATCATCAATATACTTCCAAAAAAATTGCATCACCAGCACAAACAGCGTGATGAAAAATGTGGCAATGAATGGCCCCACAAAAGCTTTCAGGATGAGTTTATCGAGTTTTTTGAACATGGATCTAGTTATTAGGAGTCAGGTATCAGAAGCAAGAATCAAAGGGATAATCCTAACCCCCGACTCCTAACTTCTAACCACTAATTTCCCAATCTATGAAACAGATCATGCACTTGGAATTCCCAAAGCCTTGTTTGATCTGCAATTTCTTTCTTTTCCGCAAAGTCTTTGATAATAAGAATGGTCTGACTGCTTACTTCTGTTTTTTCAATTAAAAACTCAAAATATTCATTATCAGGTAAATGAAGCCAATGAAATCGAATGAACTTGTTTTCTTCTGCTTCCAACACTTCTGCCTTTTCAACAGAACCATTCCAGGAGAAACTAAACACTGTATCACGCTCGTCCACCTTATCTGCAAACCACTCCTGTAATCCTGCGGGTGTTGACAGAAATTCATACAAAATACTTGGTGAACATCTTACCGGAAATTCTATAGAAAATAATTGTTTGGCCATCGTTTTGATAATTGATCAGTACCTCTTTTCCAATTGTAGTGGTTGCAATGATAGAAAATTAAGTGAATTGAAAAAATATAATTTGATGTTTATTTCCAACTTTTTTTTGTGTCTTTTCCCCACAGAATTTCGTTTTTTTCAAAATGCTGATAATCAAATAGTTACAATATTTAAAATCTGACTTTCTCTATTTCATAAAATGCATTTAACAATAATTTTACATATTTCGCGTTCTATTATTGTCCTACTCCGTTCATTCGGAGTACCCCCTAATCCAAAACCGTCCGTCCTATGAGTATGCGTCAATTAAAGATCAGTAAATCGATCACTTCCCGTGAATCTCCAAGTCTGGAGAAGTATTTGCAAGAAATTGGCAGAGTTGCTATGGTCAACGCTGAAGAAGAAGCTGAATTGGCAGTTCTTATCCGTAAGGGTGATCAGCGTGCATTAGATAAACTCACAAAAGCTAACTTACGTTTTGTCGTTTCAGTTGCGAAACAATATCAACATCAAGGACTTTCATTACCTGATCTAATCAATGAAGGTAATATGGGGCTCATTCGTGCTGCTAAAAGATTTGATGAAACAAAGGGTTTCAGGTTTATATCTTATGCTGTGTGGTGGATTCGTCAAAGTATTATGCAAGCGTTGGCCGACCAGTCGCGCATCGTAAGAATACCTTTGAACAAAGTAGGAACAAGAAATAAAGTAGCACGTGCTTCACAAGAATTTGAACAAGTGTACGAACGTGAACCAACTGTTGAAGAACTTTCTGAGATTTTATCCATGGATCTGGAAGATGTTGCTTCTACCATTACGCTTTCCAATAGGCATGTGAGTATTGATACCCCGTTGGGTGAAGATGGTGAATCTACCATGATTGATATCTTGGAAAATATGGATGCATCTCCCACCGATTTGCAAAGTCAAAAAGAATCCATGACATATGAGATTGAACTGGCTCTTGGTAGTTTGAAGCACAAAGAGCAGGAAGTTCTCCGCAGATTATATGGCATTGGCATGGACCGCCCAATGGGAATGGAAGATATTGGAGAAGAATTCAATCTGACCCGTGAAAGGGTTCGTCAAATTCGCGATAAAGCCCTTGCCTCATTAAGACATCATGCTAATTCCATGAGGTTGAGAAGCTTCTTATAAAATGAAGAATGAAAAGAGAAGAGTGAAAAGTGAAGATTGAAAGGTGATTGCCATAAAAGAACTAGGCTGTTTCACTCTTCATTCATCACTTTTCACTCTTCTCTTTTTTATTACCTTTGTTCCATGTTCGAAAATTTAAGTGAAAAGATCGCTTCGGCGTTCAAACAAATCAAAGGTGAAGGCAGAATTACTGACCTCAATATTGCCAATACGGTAAAGGACATCCGAAAAGCATTGTTGGATGCGGACGTGAACTTCAAAATTGCCAAGGAATTTACAGACAAAGTCAAGGAAAAAGCGCTTGGACAAAAAGTGCTACAAGCCGTTAGTCCCAGCCAACTGATGGTGAAAATTGTCCAGGATGAACTGACCTCTTTAATGGGAGGTGAAGCGAGTTCATTTGAAATAAATGGCAATCCTGCTGTAATTCTTATTGCAGGTTTACAAGGTTCTGGTAAAACCACCTTCAGTGGTAAACTTGCCAACTATCTCAAAACACAAAAGGGTAAGTCACCTCTCTTGGTGGCAGCAGATGTTTACAGACCAGCTGCTATCGATCAATTGAAAGTGCTCGGAGCTCAAATTGGTGTAGATGTGTATGCTGAACCTGAAAATAAGGATCCAAAAGAAATTGCACAGAATGCACTTAAACTAGCAAAGTCTTCTAACAAGAATATAGTAATCATCGATACAGCAGGTCGTCTTGCCGTGGATGAAGTAATGATGAATGAAGTTGCTTCACTGAAGGATAGCTTGAAACCTCAGGAAATCTTGTTTGTGGTAGATTCTATGACCGGACAAGATGCCGTAAATACAGCTAAGGTATTCAATGAAAGACTTGATTTTACTGGTGTAGTACTCACAAAACTTGATGGTGATACCAGAGGTGGTGCGGCACTTTCAATCAAGTATACGGTTGATAAGCCCATCAAATTCATGAGTAGTGGTGAAAAGATGGATACGCTTGATGTATTCTATCCGGAAAGGATGGCTCAGCGTATTCTTGGCATGGGTGATATCACCAGTTTGGTTGAAAAGGCCCAGCAACATTTCGATGAGGAACAAGCCAGAAAATTGGAGAAAAAAATCAGAAAAAATCAATTTGATTTTCAGGATTTCATCGATCAACTTCAACAGGTGAAAAAGATGGGTAACATCAAAGACTTGTTGGGCATGATTCCCGGAATGGGCAAGGCTATAAAAGACATTGATATTAGTGATGATGCCTTCAAAGGAGTTGAATCAATCATCAGTTCGATGACTCCATTTGAACGTGCCAATCCCGATGTAATTGACATGAACAGGAAAAAAAGAATTGCCAAAGGTTGCGGCAGGGAAATGGATGAGATAAATCAGTTTTTCAAGCAATTTGATCAAATGAAACAGATGATGAAAGGAATGGGCAACATTCCGGCTATGCCGAAGTTTCCGGGGCGCAGATAGTTAGGGGCTAGGGGTTAGGAGTTAGGAAATACAAAAGCATCTTTCTAGCCCCTAACCCCTAACTTCTAATAACTAATAAACATTTGTTTATTTCCCCCAACTAAATTACTTTTGCACCCTATTATTTAACCATATTCAATCACCCACTAAAAATTTTAATTTTTTATGGCTGTAAAAATCAGACTTCAGCGCCACGGAAGCAAGAAGCGTCCGTTTTATTTCATCGTAGTAGCAGATGCTCGTGCCCCTCGTGATGGTAAATTCATCCAAAAAATCGGTACGTACAATCCACTTACTCACCCAGCAACTGTATTGATCGATCGCCAAAAGGCACTCGAGTGGTTGAACAATGGAGCGCAACCAACCGATACAGTTCGTAAAATTCTTTCTACTAAAGGTGTTTTGTATCTGAAGCACTTGTTGCGTGGTGTTACACTTGGTCTTTTCGATCAAGCAGCTGCCATGACAAAGTTCGAAGCTTGGCACCAAGAGCAAGAATCTAAAGCTCGCCAACGTCAGGAAGAAGCAATGCGAGCTCGTCGTTCTCAAAGAAGAACTGGCCCTATCAGCCGCCCTCAACCAGCTGCTGCTCCAGCCAGCGAATCAAACCCTGAATAATCCCATTTGGATTTAAAATAACAAACGGCTGTCTCAAAAGGGCAGCCGTTTTTTTAAAATAGGGGTTAGTATATAGAAGCTAGGAGTTAGGAAATACAACATTACTCGTCTAGCCCCTAACCCCTAACCCATCATTATGCAAGACTACGTAACCATAGGAACTTTAATAGCAACGTTCGGTGTTAAAGGGGAACTTATCCTTCAGCATCATTTGGGTGTGAAACCAGATATATCGGGAATCGATGTTTTCTTTATTGAAGAAGGAACCGATAGGTTCATTCCGTATTTTATATCTGATAAAAAACTACGAGCAGTAGATGAAATCTTAGTCTCTTTGGAAGGAATAGATTCAGTTGAAAAGGCAAGACTGTATTTAAAAAAGAAAATATGGTTACCTGAAACGGAAGCAAAAAAAATTGCTTCAAAGTCAGCCCCTATATCACTATTAGGTTTTGCAGTGGTTGAAAACAAAAAGGAACTGGGGAAAGTTCTCGAAGTTATAGAACAACCTATGCAGATTCTCTTGCGGATAGAAATGGAAGGAAAGGAAGTCTTGATTCCAATCAATGACAGTACTTTGATAAAGATTGATCATAAAACACAAAAAATTCATGTCGACCTTCCTCCAGGGTTACTTGATATTTATTTAAATTGACATAGGTAAATCCTCATGTCAACACCTCAAACATATATAGCACACTTTGATTTAGATGCATTCTTTGTTTCTGTAGAATGTATTTTGGATCCATCTCTTCGTGGTAAGCCCATCATTATTGGGGGTAGCAAAGAAAGAGGCGTGGTAAGTACCTGCAGTTATGAAGCCCGTAAATTTGGTGTACACTCTGCTATGCCTATGGCCAGGGCCATGGCTCTTTGTCCTCATGCAACAGTAGTTAAAAGCACTCGTGGTCAATATAGTAAATTTTCACAATGGGTTACAGATATTATTGCAGCCAAAGCCCCCTTGTTTGAAAAAGCCTCCATTGATGAATTTTATATCGACCTCACCGGAATGGATCGCTTTTTTGATCCATTGCAATGGACCATTGATTTGCGAAAAGAAATTACAGACACTACTCAACTTCCAATTTCATTCGGACTTGCATCAAATAAAATGGTGGCTAAAATGGCAACCAATGCAGCTAAACCCAACGGTTTTTTGCAAATTCTGCCAGGAAAAGAAAGGGAGTTTCTTGCACCACTTTCCGTAGGAGATATTCCAGGGGTAGGAGATAGCAGTTTGAAAAGCATGCATAGTTTGGGTATCATGACCATTGATGATCTGGCAAATTACCCGCTGAATGTCTTGGAGCAATATTTTGGAAAATATGCTGAAGTGCTGAAACGCAAAGCTGTAGGTGAATCCGGAGCTTCATTGCATTTGGAACATGAGTCAAAATCCATTTCAACGGAACATACTTTTTTTGAAAATGTACATGATGAACAAAAATTGTTGGCAGAACTCATGCGGATGACAGAAAAATTAGGCAATCAACTGCGCGCCGAGGAAAAAATGACACGATGTGTTGCGGTTAAACTTCGTTATCCTGATTTTGAAACACATACCAAGCAAGTTGCAATTCAACCAACCTCATATGATGATGAAATCATCAAAATAGTACGGGATCTTTTTCATCAATCCTATGATGTGAAAAAAGCCATACGTTTGATTGGTGTGAGGTTTAGTGAGTTGGTGCCTATCAGCATCCAAACCAACCTTTTTGACAATCGGGTGAAAAAAGCCGATCTCTACAATGCAATTGATGATGTGAAGCGCCGCTTTGGCAAAGGCTCCATTGAAAGGGGGAAATAATGATTAAAAATATTTATAAGTCTACAAATTTTGTAGATTTATAATTGATCTCTATTTTTGCCATTCTAAAATAATAACATATGTCACTAAGACTTGGAGACACAGCACCAAATTTTAAAGCAAAGACAACTTTGGGAGAGATTGATTTTTATGAGTATTTGGGAACAAGCTGGGGAGTGCTTTTTTCACATCCTGCAGATTATACGCCCATTTGTACCACTGAATTGGGAAGAACTGCTCAGTTGGAAGAAGAGTTTAGAAAGCTCAATGTGAAAGTAATGGCAGTGAGTGTAGACAGTCTTGATAAACATGCTGATTGGGTCAAAGATATCAATGAAACACAACATTGTCTTGTTGGATTTCCAATCATAGCAGATGAAGATAGAAATGTTGCAACATTGTATGATATGATTCACCCCAATGCATCTGCAACATTTACCGTTCGTTCTCTATTTATCATTGGTCCAGATAAAGCTGTTAAACTTATCATCACCTATCCAGCTTCAACGGGAAGAAATTTCATTGAAGTACTGCGTGTAATTGATTCACTTCAACTCACTTCAGAATACAGTGTAGCAACACCTGCAGATTGGAAAGATGGGGAAGATGTAGTAGTTGTACCTTCTATCTCAACTGAAGATGCATTTGAAAAATTTCCAAAAGGATTGAATATAGTGAAGCCTTATTTGAGGTTTACACCGCAGCCGAATAAATAACAGCCAGGCACGAGGGACAAGG
Source organism: Chitinophagaceae bacterium (assembly GCA_947447005.1). Taxonomy (GTDB): domain Bacteria; phylum Bacteroidota; class Bacteroidia; order Chitinophagales; family Chitinophagaceae; genus Pollutibacter. The sequence goes on along the minus strand of CANFHO010000083.1, from coordinate 303 downwards.
CACAGGGCACAAGGCACAAGGCACAGGGCACGAGGATTTTTTCCGTAACCCATTTCTTATGTATTCCTTGTGCCTCGTGCCCCGTGCCTTGTCCCAATTGTATTCCTTGTGCCTCGTGCCCTGTGCCTTGTCCCTATTGTATTCCTCGTGCCTCGTGCCCCGTGCCTCGTCCCTATTGTATTCCTTGTGCCTCGTGCCCTGTGCCTCGTCCCTGGCTGTTTATATCCTCCCCTCATCCGCAAAGCTGTAATAACCTTCGGTGCTTACAATGATATGATCGAGTACTTGAATGTCGAAGTACTT
>CANFHO010000082.1 GCA_947447005.1 Chitinophagaceae bacterium | reverse complement strand
GTTTGTACTGGTCCATGTTGAATGCTCATATCTCTGGCGCGAATGGCATCAAACCAATTCTGGAAATGAAGGCCCAATTCGCCGCCTTCGGAGCGACTAGGACCCTTTTCCTTTTTTTCACCCAAATATGTTTCATAGGTGCCATAGCCCTTTACAACCATATAGCCTTTTTCACCATAGAAAATATTTCCTACACCTGCGCCATCTTCAGAGTTGGTATTCCAGTTGCGCACTTCAAATTGAATGATCTTTTTTTGTTTTGGATAATGGTAGATGGAAGTCTGGATCTCCGGAACCTCTTTACAATCATCCCACAAAAACTTTCCACCCATGGATGTGATTCTTTCCGGCAAGGTGTCGACACCCAGGCCCCACATACAAAGATCTGTTTCGTGAATGCCCTGGTTTCCTACGTCTCCATTTCCATAATTCCAATGCCAATGCCAATTGTAATGTACAAGGTTTCTTGTGAAAGGACGCATAGGCGCTGGTCCACACCACAGATCATAATTCAAGCCCTGTGGAATGGGAGAAACACCTTTATTTCCGATATCACCTCTTCTTCTGTATACGAGTCCGCGCGACATATACACTCTTCCAATCAAACCATCTTCAAGATGTTTAACAGCTTCGCGAATGGCAAGCGAGCTTCTCAATTGAACACCATGTTGAACGATGCGGTTATATTTATAAGCCGCTTCGATCATTTTTTTACCTTCATGAATATTGTGTGTGGCTGGTTTTTCAACGTATACATCCTTGCCTGCTTGGCAAGCATAAATGGTAAGCAAAGCATGCCAATGGTTTGGCGTTGCAATGGTGATTGCATCTATGTTTTTGTTATCTAGTATCTTTCTGTAATCTTGTTCTATAGCGATTTTTTTGCCATATTTTTTTTCGAAATCGCTTGCAGTGGCCTGCAATACTACCATATCTGGATCACAGAGGGCAACCACTTCAACGTTGGTTGTTTGTGCCAGTTTCATGATTTCTTCGATATGGTTTTTTCCTCTTCCGTTAACACCCAATACAGCGATTCGTATTCTGTCGTTTGCGCCGATGATGTTTTCTGAAGATGCAGATGTTGAAGTTTTGTTTTCAGCAGCGAGGGCTGAAGGAGAAATGGCAGCAACAAATGCAGTTCCTGTAGCGGATCTTAAAAAAGATCTTCTTGAGTTGTTCTTATGTTCCATAATTAAATTTAAATTTTTATATTCATATGATGAAAATGAAAATTGCTTCCATCGCACTGATCGTGTTTCTTTCTTTGAATGTATTTGCAGGTGAACCACGACTCAAGAAAATTTTTACCGGTAAAAATTTGAATGGATGGGTTGCGAAGCCCAATGTGGAAGGATGCTGGACGGTTAACAACGGAATATTGTATGTGAAAAGCAGTGAGAGTAAAACGGGTGCAATTTTGTGGACAGAGAAGAGTTATGGAGATTTTGTTTTTCAGGCAGATTTCAAAATGGGAGATGGTACGGTTGATTCAGGTATATTTTTAAGATCAGAAAGTGATCAGATTCAGATTGGTATTTCGGGTTCATTGAAAAGGGATTTGACAGCCTCGCCCTATTTACCTAAGTTGAAATATCCGGTAGAAGCTAATGTGAAGGGCATTCTGAAGGAGAAAGATTGGAATACCATGAAGATCAAGGTGACTGGTAAGACATATACTGTTTGGCTGAATGGTGTGGAAGTGATGACCTATACTTCATCATATATTCCCGAAAAAGGTCCCATTGGAATTCAACTGCATCCGGGCAATGTGATGTCTATTCAATACAAGCACATCAAATTGGCAGAGTTGTAAATTTTTTGGCTAGGTGGACCCATCAAAATTTAAAAGAAACACCTGTCTCAAAGTAAAACACGTTTTTTAATTTTATTTCACTCTGAGGTGTAGAATTTCTCGTTAGGTTAATCTTAGAACCATTCATCAATGTAATCGTGGTATAGGTGGTTGTGTAAATTGGATTTTTAGGTATTGCCAAAGTGGGTTGAACAAACCATAATATTTTTTCACCCTCATATCCAGCGATTGTCGACAATTCCATACACATCAATTTATAACCGGGGTTGTCCAATAATGTATTTGATGTAATTGATCTTGCATTAGGATAGCTCTTTAAAGTATTTCTACCCAATCTCCTGCTGGTATAGTATTCATAGTAATGTTGCGTACCAAAGTATGTATATAAAGAAGGGGTAATATAATATTGGCTTTCCTCATCAAGATAAAAATCATGACTTACTCCAACGCTTGTTGCCATATCTGTTTTTTTAGAAAACATAAAATCATTACTTGCAGATAATTCAAGCACACCAAGGTTATAAGAGAAATTACCACCAACATATTTTCCAATGGAGCTATTCGGATTCAGGGAACTTTTATTATAAGAAGACCAGTTTCCATAAACTGATCCATTCAGATTTTCATTGACTTTAATTTCATATCCAACATCAATTGAATTATAATCAATATTAGGTTTCGAGCTGTTTGTCATGATGGATGATGAAAAAGATGCATATAAACCTGATGCGTGATGATATTCAACATTGGCAGTTAAGTATGGAAGGAGCAAAGAGTCGGGTCTGCCCAGATATATGAAGTTGTTTAAATAGGAAGTTCCTATTTTGAAAAAGGATGACTTATTATTTTCATCCGCTTGTGCATATGATTTTACTGACAATAGTGAAATAAATAAAAAAATACAGAACCTTTTCATGAAATAAATTTACTAAAAAGCTATTATAGGTTCCTATCTCTTTTAATGAAAAGTAATTTAGCTTGAACAATGGTAGATACTGCCTGAATGCACCCCATGATGATGAAGAGCACGTCAAATGAAATGTAGTATGTTACCAAACCACCAATGGCAACTGCAATGCCGGTAAGTAAATGTGTATGTCCATTTGCAATTCCCCAGAAAAACGAATCTCCAGCTTCATCCAATTCGGATGCAAAGATTGAATCCCAAACTGGTGTGCTGATTGATTCAGCAAAAGCAAATCCAATTTGAAGTAAAAAAAGGTGTGTGCTATTGTGTACCAAGAGATAACCAAAAGTCAGAACGGTATTCAGCGCATAACCCAATACCATGGCTTTTTCACGATGAGGGGAATTCCGAAGCAGCTTTCCAAATAGCATGTATAGGATTCCGGAGAGGACCAGGTATAAGGCCCATGCCCAGGTAATGTCTAGCAAATCGCCTCCTATTTTTTCTGCGAAAATCGCAAAAAGAGGTCCCATCAAACCTTCACCAAAGAACCAGAGGCTTGAAGCGATGAGTAATATTTTTTGAACCTGGGAGAGTTTCATAATTGTTGATTAATTCCGGACGCTAAAGTAATGTGTATGCCTCGGTTCAATCTTTTTTCTCCGTTAAACTTTTGTTTAGAGTTATATTAAGATGAATTCTACGCAGGACTTTGTATTTTCATACAAATAAAATTCAACTGATACATCAGAATTGAATTTTGATAAAAATATGCACATGAATGCGTCTATCGAATTGAAGGGACTATGGCCTGCAGTATTTACACCCGTAAAACCTGATGGTAAAGTAAATGAGCCTGAATTGGAAAAACTCCTTGAACTGATTATTCAGCAAAAGCTTGATGGCATCTATTTGTTGGGTTCAACGGGACAGGGATTTTTATATTCTGAAGAGGATCGAAAACATATAGCTGAACTCTCTTTAAAAATTGTTGCAGGCAGGTTGCCTGTCATTGTTCAGGTAGGTGCATTGAGTACAGATGAATCGGTTCGATTGGCCAAACATGCAGAAGAACAGGGAGCCGTTGCCATTTCATCTGTAGGTCCTATTTATTATGCCGCTTCTCCTGCGATGGGTTTGGAGCATTACCGAAAAATTGCAACTGCCATCAGCATACCATTTTTCCCTTATCAGATAGGTAATTCGCCTATGACCGATGATATGATTCAGGCGTTGTTGGAAATACCGAATGTTCAAGGAATGAAACTAACCACCATGAACATGCTTGAAATCAGTGCCATTCAAATCAAATCAAAAGGAACATGGAAATTGTTCAGCGGATGCGATGAATTGATATGTCATGCTGCTGTTAGTGGAACAGTGGGAGCAATAGGATCAACGTATAATTTGTTTGGACCTGTTTGTCAATATATACGAAAGGAATTTTTGAATGGAAACGTACAACTGGGTATGAATTTTATGCTTGAATTTCAAGAGTTGATACTTGAAATTCTTCCTTGTATCTGGACTTTCTATCATCGTGGAATGAAACTGCGTTATGGAATTGATATTGGAGAACCCAAAGCTCCATTGTTAGCTCCTACTTTGATTTGGTCTGATGAAGAGTTGTTAAGCCGCATTCACAAGATTGAACGGTTTATGCCTTCTCAATCCTGATTATGAATATTCAATGCAAGTATCTAAAAGGATGAGGTTCTTATTTTTCATATCACTCCTTTTATCATCATTCAATATGCATGCCCAGTTTAAACAGGCATTCAATATGATTGAGCCTATTCCCGACAAGGAAGGCTTTGCCGGTATGTATGCCGGCGTAAGCAAAGGAAAGGTTTTCTGCATGGGCGGAGCCAACTTTCCGGAAAAAAGACCTTGGGAAGGTGGTGCTAAAGTATGGTACGATGATATTTATATGATGAATGAAAATCATGATTGGGTGAAGACTGCTCAACACATGCCAATAAAGTTGGCATATGGTGTTTCCATCAGTTACAAAAATCAATTGCTTTTGATTGGCGGATACAATGAATCAGGATATCAAAAAACATTCTATTCCTGCATATGGAATGGCACATCATGTCAATTTACAGAATTGAAATCATTGCCTATTCCTTTGGCAAATATGGCAGGTTCATTGGTGGGAGATTTAATTATTGTAGCAGGTGGCACATCCAGTTCAACAGGTGAACCATTGTCGGTCGTCTTTGGTTTTGATCTGAAGCATCCGCAAAACGGATGGTTCAATTTACCTGCCTGGCCCGGACCATCCAGAACACAACCCGTTTCAGCATCTACCAACAATCATTTTTATTTGTTCAGTGGTGAAACGGTTGGTGTTGATTCTGCAGGAAATAAGTATCGTAATATATTAAAAGACGCATACGAATTTTCACCAGCATTTATGGATGGGAAATGGATAGGCAATTGGAAAAAACGAACTGATCTTCCACATGGTGTTTCTGCATCTGCAAACCCGGCACCAATGTTCAACAATCAATATGTACTCTTTTGGGGCGGTTTGGATTCAGCCACTGCACGAATCAAAGATCCTGTAACTCATCCTGGTTTTCCCAAAACGTTGTTGATATTTGATATCAAAAATAATACATCAAAAGACATCGGTTTTACGGAAGAAGTATCTCCGGTTACTTTGCCTTCGGTGAAATGGAATAACAAGTGGTTATTCATTTCAGGTGAAAAGAAACCGGGAGTGAGAACAAATCAGGTTATTCAATTATCAATTCAACAACCTTAAAACGAATCAGATGAAATGGAAATTTCTACTCTTCTTCATGGCTTTTCATGTAGCACAGGCACAGCAAACGATTGTGTTTAAAAGCGGAGAAGAGGGACATAAAAGTTATCGCATACCGGCGATTGTTGCCTTGCCTTCAGGAGAACTGCTGGCATTTGCAGAAGGAAGGGTGAACAACAGCGGCGATTTCGGTGATATCAATCTTGTCATGAAACGCAGTGCTGATAAGGGTAAAACGTGGTCATCGTTGCAGATCCTCATGGATCACAGCAATTTACAAGCAGGCAATCCTGCACCTGTGGTGGATCTGCTGGATCCTGCACATTCGAATGGTGTGGTGTATCTTTTCTATAATACCGGAAACAATCACGAAAGTGAAGTTCGCAATGGAAGGGGAGTCAGGGAGGTATGGTATATCCGTTCGTTGGATGGTGGACATCAATGGGAATCTGCGGTGAACATCACTACCCAGACACATCATCCTAATCAACCCAATTTTAATGCTGCTTATACATTCAAAGAAGATTGGAGAACCTATGCCAATACACCCGGACATGCATTTCAATTTCAACATGGAAAGTATAAAGGAAGAATTTATGTGTCTGCCAATCACTCGGAAGGAGGACCTCAAGCAAAATATCATGACCATAAAGCTCATGGTTTTTATACAGATGATCATGCTCAGAGTTTCAAGATTGGAGCATCTGTGCCGGTAGTTGGATCCAATGAGGCCATTGCAACAGAATTGTCAGACAGCAAAATGATCATGAGTGCACGAAACCAGGCAGGTGATGTGAAACAACGCATCATGTCTGTTTCATCCGATGGAGGTGAACATTGGGACACCACATATTTTGATTCACAACTTATTGATCCGGTTTGTCAGGGTTCCATTCTTACAGTGGGATACAAAAACGGAAAAGCAATCATCGCCCATTGCAATGCTGCAGATGAAAAACGCAGGGACAACCTTACCTTGAAGATCAGTTATGATGAAGGAAAGACCTGGACAAAATCATTTCTGATCAGCGGGTCAGCTGATCAAAAACAAAACAACTGGGCTGCATACAGCGATATTGTTTCCATGGGCAAAAAAACCATTGGTGTATTATATGAGAGAAATAATTATTCCGAGATCGTATTTCAAACACAATCATGGAAATGAAAAAATTTCTGGTAGGAATCTTTTTAATTCAATCCCTTACTGCTTTTTCACAACAGGAAAAACATCCATCGCTGATTCCATCTCCCACATCTGTTCAATGGAACAAGGGAATGGTTGATCTGAACAATTGTAAAACAATTTTCATTTCAGATACTGTTTTCCATGCAGAAGCAAACTTGCTTCAACACATGCTGGCAGAAAAATCAATTACAACAAAAATTACTGCAAAACACCCAACAATTACTTCTGGTATTTTTATTCGAAGAAATACATCCTTGCAGGAAGAAGCTTATGAGCTTCGTGCAGTATCGAATCGTATTGAGATTCTGGTATCCACTTCACATGGACTTTTCAATGCCATTCAAACATTGCAGCAACTCATTCATAATAACAAAGTAGTTTCATGTTTTATTCAAGATCAGCCAGCCTTTGCGTTGCGCGGTTATATGTTTGATGTGGGAAGAAATTATCAATCGATGGCCTTGTTGAAACAACAGATCGATGTGATGGCCGCATACAAACTCAATGCATTTCACATGCATCTGACCGAACATCTTGCATGGCGCATTGAAAGCAAGATCCATCCAGAGCTCACACATGCCTCAAGCATGAAACGTGATGCAGGAAAATATTATACGTTTGCAGAACTGAGATTCCTGAAAAAATATTGTGAATCGAAGCATATACTTTTCATTCCGGAAATTGATATGCCTGGACATAGCGATGCATTCAAACGAGCTATCGGATTTGATATGCAATCTCCCGAAGGGAAGAAAATTGTAATAGATATCCTGGATGAATTTTTCAGAGAGATCAATCCAGAATATTTTCATATAGGTGGTGATGAGGTTTCGTATCGTGATCAAAATTTTCTGACAGATATATGCAAGCATCTCGCAGTGTATGGTAAAAAACTCATTGGCTGGGATCCCGGAGGGAAGCTACCTGATGGTGTTATGCATCAAATGTGGAATGGAAATAAAAAACCCTTGCTGAATGAAATATCGATTGATTCAAGGCATTTGTATTTGAATCATTTGGATCCGTTGGAAGGAGTGTCTGCTGTTTTCAATCATATTGTATTGGACACTACTGCAGGCAATGATCAAAAGTTTGGAGCGATTCTGTGTAATTGGCCTGATCGAAAACTGGCCACCGAAATGGATGGAGTGAAAATGAATCCCGTCTATCCGGTGATGCTGGCATTTGCTGAAAGAACCTGGCGTGGTGGAGGTTTCAAGAATTTCACATCTGATATCGGAACAAAAGGCGATAAAAAATATCAAGCATTTGTTGAATTTGAAAATCGTTTGCTCGATCATCAAAAAACATATTTCAGTCAATTGCCCTTTCCATACGTGAAGCAATCGAATGTGGATTGGACATTGATTGGTCCGTATCAAAATCAAGGAAATACGAACGCGTCATTCGAACCCGAACAACCAGTCTTTTTCGATACAGCAAACTTGAAAAGATACCAACAAGTATTTGGTGGAACCATATGGCTCAAGCATTTTTGGTATCCGATGATTGGAGGACATCTCAAACAACCAGAAGATAGCATCACCTGGTATGGATATCGAAGTGTATACAGCGAAACGGATTGCATCAAACATGCGTGGATTGGATTCTTTAATATTTCGCGAAGCAATCCAACGCCAACCCCTCCGAAAGATGCATGGGATTATCGCAACAGCCAGGTTTGGGTCAATGGTCAGATGATTCAACCTCCACACTGGACATTTCCCGGAAGGATTCCAGCAAGTGATGAAGAACCCTTGGTGGATGAAGGGTATGAATACAGGGAACCTACGGAAATCCATTTGAAAAAAGGCTGGAATCGAATTTTAGTGAAAGCGCCCATCAAGGATTTCAGCAGCTCCTGGCAAATGCAATCAAAATGGATGTTTACATTTGTATTGATAGATTGAACAACATGAAAACATATTCGATTCATATTCTTTGTGCATTTTTCGCAGTGCTCATGTTCTCATGTGAAAATACATCCAGCACAAAAACTACAACCATGGGAGTAACCGTTCATGCCATGCGACTCAAACCTGGAGCGGATTTGAGGAAGTCAATCGAAGCCTATGTGCAGGAGAACGGTATTGAAGCAGGTTGGATCAGCACCTGTGCGGGAAGTCTTACGCATTACAATATCCGTTTCGCCAACCAACCCGAAGGAAGTACAGGTACAGGGCATTTTGAAATTGTTTCATTGGGAGGCACTGTTTCGAAAAACGGTTCACATATTCATATCAGCATAAGCGACAGTACCGGTAAAACCATCGGTGGACATCTGCTTGATAGTTGCATTATATATACTACTGCAGAGATCATCCTGCAAAGCAGTGATCAACATGTTTTCACACGCGAGAAGGATGGAAGCACTCCGTGGGAGGAGTTGCAGATCAGGAAGAAGTAATTGATAAGCAAAGAGTTAGACCAAAGCCTTTTAAATTTTCTCAACAAAATGTAGGTTTTACAATTGTAATATAAATTGTGTAAACAATATTGTTTATTTTTACACATTATGAATCAGTTATCGATCATCAAGGGAATACATCCAGGCCTCTATCTTGAAAGAGAGCTAAAGAAAAGGAGTATTTCAAAAGGTCGTTTTGCAATTTCGATCAATGAATACCCTCAAACATTGGTTTCTATAACAAAGTGTAATAGGAGAATGAATGTACCATTGGCCATGAGAATTGAAAATGCCCTTGGACTTGAAGAAGGAATATTGATGATGTTGCAGGTGTATCATGATATTGAAAAAGAAAAACAAAAAAATAACGCATTACTCCATCCTGATTTTTCCAAAATCAGAAAGATACTTTTTTGGGATACAGATTTTGAAAAAATAGATTGGCAAAAACAAAAGCGTGCAATTGTAAAAAGGGTTTTTGAAAAGGGAAGCAATGAAGAAAAAGATGAGATCATTCGCTTCTATGGGAAAGAGATTGTTAATCAAATAACAGGAGCGTGAGTAAAATTAACCTTCATTATAATACAGTATCACCTCTGTTATTGAATTCATTGTTGGAATTAATGAAGAGTGAGGTATTTAGTTCTTTCAGATTGGTTGGAGGAACTGCACTGAGTTTATATTACGGACATCGGATGTCGGTTGACATTGATTTGTTTACAGATGCGAAATATGGAACAATTGACTTTGAGGCAATAGATGATTTTCTTCGAAACAACTTCACGTATGTTTCAACCAATGCTATTGATATGATTGGTTTTGGAAAAACATATTTTATTGGAAATCACAAAGAAGATTGTATTAAACTGGATCTATTCTACACAGATGAATTCATAAGCACATTTCATGAAATTGATCATATAAGAATTTCTGGTGTTGAAGACATCATTGCAATGAAAGTAGATCTTGTTGCGAAAGGAGCAAGGAAAAAAGATTTTTGGGATTTACATGAGTTGATTGATCATTACTCAATTGATCAAATGATTCAATTTTATCAAAAGCGATACCCATTTAATGAGGATGTAAAAACTGTCAAAAATAAATTTTCGGACTTTAGCCAAGCTGAAGATGATTTTACTCCAATCTGTTTAAAACATAAACATTGGGAAATCATTAAACTGGACATGACAGAAATAGCTGATGATCCCATTTAACATCATCCTATTCTCGCATCACCGTCATATTTTCAGCTTCCACCCCATATTATCTTTGTGTCAGTTCAGTTCGAAAGAAGGTCGGTCAGGAAGGAAGGCAGACATACCGGTTTAAATGACCGTAAACTGTTGACCCGAACACAGTACTAAAAATTGTTGACCTGATTCAGGACGATTTTCGGGTTGAGTGAGACAAAGGCAGAATACATGTTGTAAAAGACACTACACTGTTTGCGTTGATCACAGGGTTGGCTTTTAATCAGGCCAGCCCTGTTTTTGTTTGAACAAGGCAAGGAGGCAAAGAGGCAAGGAGGGAAATTTGAACAAAATCGTTTGATTTCCGTTTTAGTAAATGATTGCAAAATCAATTTGTTAATTTCGCACCCAATCATTTATCAATCAATATAATATGGAACATAATCCTCACTCAGGAACATCAACAGATGGAGCAGCAAAATGCCCTTTTACCGGAGCCATTTCCAAGCCAAGCGCAGGACATGGTACAAGAAACACAGACTGGTGGCCGAATCAACTGAAATTGAACATCCTTCGTCAGAATTCCTCTCTCACCAATCCGATGGGAGCTGATTTCAACTATGCCGAAGAATTCAAAAGCCTTGATCTCGCTGCCGTAAAGAAAGATATTTATGATCTGATGACTACATCGCAAGATTGGTGGCCAGCAGATTATGGTCATTATGGTCCGTTTTTCATCCGCATGGCCTGGCACAGTGCAGGTACTTACCGTACAACGGATGGTCGCGGTGGTGGTGGCGCTGGTCAGCAGCGTTTCGCTCCATTGAACAGCTGGCCAGACAATGCCAACCTCGACAAGGCACGTTTGTTGCTTTGGCCCATCAAAAAGAAATACGGAAAGAAACTCTCCTGGGCGGATCTGATGATCCTGGCAGGGAACTGTGCCCTCGAATCCATGGGCTTCAAAACCTTTGGTTTTGGAGGTGGTCGTGAAGACGTGTGGGAGCCAGAGGAAGATGTGTATTGGGGAAATGAGCGTGAGTGGTTGGGAGATAAACGATATACGGGCGACCGTGATTTGGAAAATCCATTGGCAGCGGTGCAAATGGGATTGATCTATGTAAATCCAGAAGGTCCGAATGGCAACCCTGATCCGATCGCATCAGCTCGAGATATCCGTGAAACCTTTGCAAGGATGGCGATGAATGATGAAGAAACTGTTGCCTTGATTGCCGGTGGTCACACTTTTGGGAAAACACATGGTGCTGCTGATCCAGGTAAATATGTTGGGAAAGAACCTGCAGGTGCGAGCATTGAAGAGCAAAGTACCGGATGGAAAAATACTTTCGGAACAGGCAATGGTGGTGATACCATCACCAGTGGTTTGGAAGGTGCATGGACAACTACTCCAACACAATGGAGCAACAATTATTTCGAAAATCTCTTTGGATTTGAGTGGGAATTGACGAAGAGTCCGGCTGGTGCTCAACAATGGAAGCCAAAGGCTGGTGCAGGTGCGGATTCAGTTCCTGATGCACATGATGCATCCAAGAAGCATGCTCCAACGATGTTGACAACAGATTTGGCATTGCGATTGGATCCGGCTTATGCAAAAATCTCCAAGCGTTTTCATGAAAATCCGGATCAGTTTGCTGATGCGTTTGCACGTGCATGGTTTAAACTGACACATCGTGATATGGGTCCGGTTTCACGTTATCTCGGTCCTGAAGTACCGTCTGAAGTGTTGATCTGGCAAGATCCAATTCCTGCAGTAACATACAAAGCAATTGACGCTCATGATATAGCAGCATTGAAAACAGAGATTCTGTCTTCTGGATTATCTGTTTCACAACTGGTATCCACTGCCTGGGCATCTGCTTCCACCTTCCGTGGATCAGACAAGCGCGGAGGTGCCAATGGAGCACGCATTCGTCTTGCTCCTCAAAAATATTGGGAAGCGAACAACCCAGCACATTTGAGCAAGGTCTTGGATGTATTGGAAGGAATTCAACAGGCATTCAACAGCAAACAAACAGATGGCAAGCAAGTATCATTGGCTGATCTGATTGTATTGGGTGGATGTGCTGCGATTGAGAAAGCAGCTAAGAATGCTGGACATGATATCACTGTTCCATTCACTGCAGGAAGGGCCGATGCTTCACAAGAAGAGACAGATGTTGAATCTTTTGCAGTGTTGGAGCCATTGGCTGATGGTTTCCGCAATTATGTAAAAGCACGCTATGCTTCACATACAGAAGATATGTTGGTTGACAAGGCACAATTGCTGACGTTGACTGCTCCGGAAATGACTGTATTGGTAGGAGGTTTGCGTGTATTGAATACGAATTATGATCAGTCGCAACACGGTGTGTTTACCAAGCGTCCTGAAGTACTCACGAATGATTTCTTTGCACATTTGATCGACTTCGGTACTACCTGGAAAGCAAGTGCTGATTCCAAGAATTTGTTTGAAGGTAGAGATCGTGCAACAGGAGAAATCAAATGGACTGCCACACGTGCGGATTTGATCTTCGGTTCGAATTCAGAATTGAGAGCTCTTGCTGAAGTGTATGCATGTGAAGATGCGCAGCAGAAATTTGTGCATGACTTCGTTGCAGCATGGAACAAGGTGATGAACCTCGATCGTTTTGATCTTGCATAATATACATTCATCCGAATAAACATGAAGGTGGTTCCGCAAGGGCCACCTTTTTTATTTGCATCAAAACGAAGTACATTTAGGATATGAAAAAATCCATTTTTCACTCGACGATTTTCATTGTACTTTTTTTCATTTCTCTCCATGCACACGCTCAACAACAAAGCACAGACACTACCTGGAAAGCAGCTGCCATCAAGCGTGGTGACAAAAACATTCCACCCTATCCGAAATCGCTTACGGTAGCGCAGGATGGAAGCGGAGATTACAAAACAATTCAGGAAGCGGTGAATGCAGTGAGGGATCTTTCGCAGGAAGTGGTAACCATTCATATCAAGCCAGGGATATATCATGAGAAATTGATCATACCTTCCTGGAAGACAAAGGTGTTTCTGTTGGGGGAAAGCAATGCCAACACCATCATCACCAACAATGATTATTCAGGGAAGGACTATCCTCCAGGGAAAGAACAATTCGGCAGGTCCAAGTTCAGCACCTATACATCGTTTACGGTTGAAGTGTTGGGGAATGATTTCAGGGCAGAGAACCTGACGATTGAAAATACAGCCGGTAGGGTTGGGCAAGCAGTGGCCTTGCATGTAGAAGGAGATCGGGTGGTAATCAAGAATTGTAAGTTGTTGGGCAATCAGGATACCTTGTTTGCGAATACAGAGAACAGTAGGCAGTATTATCAGGATTGTTATATCGAAGGAACGACTGATTTTATTTTTGGTGAAGCCACGGTGGTCTTTCAATCGTGTACGATCAAGAATCTGACGAATTCATATATCACGGCTGCTGCAACTACACCGCGACAAGCTTATGGTTTTGTTTTTTTTGATTGCAAATTGATTGCAGATACTGCTGCGATGAAATGTTATCTGGGAAGGCCCTGGAGGCCGAATGCCAAGGTGGTTTTCATTCGAACAGAGATGGGCAATCATATCCTCCCTGTCGGCTGGGACAACTGGGGAAAATCCGAAAATGAGCAAACGGTAACCTATGCAGAGTATGGAAGTTATGGTGATGGTGCAATCGTTTTAGCAAGAGCATCTTGGTCGAAGCAATTGACGAAAAAAGAAGTGAAGGCATATACCTTGCTGAATATCTTAAGGGGTTGGGATCCGGCACATGACTTATGATCATTTCAAATGCCTTTTGATTTTCCTTATATAAAGTTCTAATGTATATTTGCAGTCCACCGCCCAGGTGGCGAACCTGCCTGCCGGCAGGCAGGATTGGTAGACGCATGGGAAATTTGAGTTCTTTGAGATTTACTGTTTATGCCATTAAAAGCAACAACAGAAATTATATTTATGTTGGAATGACCAATAATCTTGAAAGAAGATTAAAGGAACACAACCAACATGAAAATAAATCAACCAAGGCATATGCCCCATTTACACTCATTTACTTTGAAGTATTTGATTCAAGATCAGCTGCTCGGGTAAAGGAAAAATACCTGAAGAGTGGAATTGGAAAAGCATTTTTAAAAACGTTGGTTTGATTCCACCGCCCAGGTGGCGAACCTGCCTGCCGGCAGGCAGGATTGGTAGACGCATGGGAAATTTGAGTTCTTTGAGATTTACTGTTTATGCCATTAAAAGCAACAACAGAAATTATATTTATGTTGGAAT
>CANFHO010000081.1 GCA_947447005.1 Chitinophagaceae bacterium | reverse complement strand
CCCGATCAAATTATTTTTACCCCGAACAGTGTTGCCATTGATGAATATTTAGAAGCTACGGAATTACAGCTTCATATCAACATAGATAACCTCTCCATGCTGGAAGCTTTTGGAAAACATTTTGGCAACAGCTATCCTGTAAAAGTGCGTATCAATCCACATATCATGGCAGGTGGAAATCTGAAAATTTCTACCGGACATATAGACAGCAAGTTTGGTATTTCCATTGAACAAATTGATCAAATAAAAAATATTGTTGCAGAGACATCTGTAAATATTGAAGGACTTCATATTCATACCGGAAGTGAAGTAAAGGATATCGAAATTTATATCAAGGTCTTGAATCTGGTGTTGGAGCTCACAGAACAATTCCCTGATTTAAAAATCATTGATTTGGGAGGTGGTTTCAAGGTTCCATATAAACCTGATGAGACTGGAACTGATATGGAAAAATTGGGTCAAGAAATGGCTTCAGCCTTTGAAGCACATGAATTAAAAACAGGACGACACTTTCAAGTTTGGTTTGAGCCAGGAAAATTCATGGTGAGTCAGTGTGGTTATTTTCTGGTGAGAGCCAATGTGTTGAAACAGGCTCCTACAAGGACTTTCGTGGGAGTGAACAGCGGATTCAATCATTTGATTCGTCCGATGTTTTACGACTCCTATCATCAAATTACCAATATCTCTCATCCAGAAGGAGAAAAGAAATTATACAATGTTGTAGGAAATATTTGTGAGACCGACACTTTTGCCTGGGATCGTGAATTGAATGAAGTAAGGCCAGGCGACATTTTAATGTTCAACAATGCTGGTGCATATGGCTTTGAAATGAGCAGTCGCTTTAACTCCCGTTCTCGTCCTGCAGAAGTTCTGGTGAAAGATGGAGAACTCAAACTAATCCGCAGAAGAGAGACCTTTGAGGATTTGTTGAATGGAGTAGTTTTATAGGGACAGGTCACAAGTCACAAGAAAGTGGAAGAGTGGAAGGTGGAATAGTGGAATGAAAAAACTCCACTTTTCCACCCTCCACTTTT
The DNA here is from genome assembly GCA_947447005.1 of Chitinophagaceae bacterium. Taxonomy (GTDB): domain Bacteria; phylum Bacteroidota; class Bacteroidia; order Chitinophagales; family Chitinophagaceae; genus Pollutibacter. Next base: position 13,645 of record CANFHO010000081.1, on the reverse strand, counting down.
CCACTATTTATGGCTTCGTGATTGGTGACTTTTCTCAAATTTCCCATCAAAACTGCATCTCACACCTCGGTGATTTCCGCAGGCTTCCAGTTCTTTAACTTGTACACTGTTTTTACTGAAAGTGAATTCAATGATGCAATGATCATCTGCTTTGTTGTATTGAAAAACTTTGGGTTTCACTTGAACCATGTCACCACGTAAACTACCATCACAACTGCCATTACGTTTAGAAACATTGAGGAAGAATAATAATTTTCCAGGTTTACCTCCATCTCTAACAGATACAAAATTCTTTTTATCCAGTGCATAATCGCCACTCAGTGGATCTTTGGTGGCAAAGGTATCAATGGGGTTGTAAATCTCCGCTTCCTCCACCGGTTCATTGCTTTCTGTAAGAATCAAAGTAAATAATCCTTCCGTATTATACACATAAGCACTTTTATTGTAAAAAAATGCTCCGTTTTTTGAGGGCTTGTTTCTCGTTCTGATTACTGTCAGTTTTCTGTCAATTCCACCATCCAATGTTACACCCGTCTCTGTTATTTTATGTGTTAATTCCATGCCCGCACTAAACTTTAAATTTTTGTCGAAGCATAAAATAAAGGCAGCTTTTTTTTCTTTTTTTTCAGCCATTAAAAACAAATATGTTTCTTCTGTTTCAGCCTTGTATCTGCCTTTGCGATAAAATTTTATATCTTTTGTTTTACCAAAATAGGATGAGAAAATAGAGTCGGGTATGAACTGCGAAACTGTTTTTGACTTTACAAAAAAGCTATCATTTTCTTTTTTTTGCAGGTCTGTTTGAGTGAATTGAATAGGAAGTGCTCTTTCAGCAAAGGCTTCAATAAAGTCTTTTGCTTCCAAAGGTTCATCGCTGTTGATGTCTTTAACTTTTTTGCCACAGGAAGCCAAAAATAGAAGAATTGAAGCAAGCACCAGGGGGAAACGCATGTTATGATAACTTTTCAGCAAAATAATACTTTTTTTTTGGGGTAGTGAATAATATGTGTTTAAGTTACATATTAGGTTTTCATCATATAAAAAATTGGGGTATCTTGCGACCTCAATAATGACGACACGCATGAACAATTTTTCCAATTATCGACTCCCGTATGCGATCGATTCAAGGTATACGAAGAAGGCAGCATATTTTTCTATGGAGTTCGCTATTCATCAGCCCCTGAAGATTTACAGTGGTGGCTTGGGTTTTTTATCTGGTTCTCACTTACGCAGTGCATATGAGTTGCATCAAAATATGATTGGTATTGGTATCTTATGGAAGTATGGATACTATGACCAGGCAAGGAATCAGGATCAAACTTTGCAGGTTCAATGGAATGAAAAGATTTATAATTTTCTTGAAGACACTGGAATTAAATTTCAAATAGAAATACATGATGCACCTGTTTGGGTGAAGGTGTGGTATCTCAATCCGGAGACATTCAAATCGGCTCCGCTTTTCTTGTTGAGTACAGATTGTCCGGAGAATGATTATGTCTCACAAACCATTACCCATCGTTTGTATGATGCGAATGTTGCAACCAAAGTGGCGCAATTTATTTTGTTGGGTGTAGGTGGTGCTAAGTTGATTGACGAGTTAGGATTTTGTCCGGATGTGTATCATCTCAATGAAGCCCATGCCATCTCTGCAGCGTTTTATTTGTTGAGGCAGAATGGTGGAGACCTGGCTGATTTGAAAAAGAAATTGGTTTTCACAACGCATACACCTGAAGAAGCAGGGAATGAAAAGCATGATATTTATCTATGTAATAAGATGTCTTATTTCTGCGGTATGTCGCTTGAAAAAGTGCGTGAGATCACCGGTATGGAGGACGATCAATTCAACCATTCATTGGTGGCTTTGCGTTTTGCGAGGCTTTCGAACGCAGTATCTGAATTACATGGTCATGTGAGCAGAAAGATGTGGAACAAGTATGAAGGTGTTTGTCCCATTATCCATGTAACCAATTCTCAGAACTGGCGTTATTGGGCAGACAAGCAATTGTATTTTGCCATGGACGAGCAGAATGACGAGCGTTTTATTGATAGAAAAAGATATTTGAAAAAGAGGGCATTTGATTTGGTTGCCGATCAAACAGGCAAGTTGTTCAATCCTGATGTATTCACGATTGTATGGGCGCGCAGGTTTGCGGGTTATAAGCGTGCAGACATGCTTACGCGCGACAAACAGCGTTTTGAAGCGTTGTTGAATAATAAGAAATATCCTGTTCAAATGATATGGGCTGGAAAGCCTTATCCGGTTGATTATCCAGCCATTACTGAATTCAATCATTTGGTGCATTTGAGTAAGTCGTATGATAATATGGCTGTTTGCACAGGCTATGAATTGGGATTGAGTAAACGTTTAAAGCAAGCTTCAGATGTATGGTTGAACAATCCACGTGTACCAAGGGAAGCCTCAGGAACAAGTGGAATGACAGCTGCGATGAATGGGGCAGTGAACTGTTCCACAAATGATGGCTGGATTGTTGAATTTATCAATCATGGAAATAATGGATTTGTTGTGCCTCCGATTGATTATGAAAACATCAATACCCACGAGCAAGATGATTATGATTTGAATGAAATGTATAGGATTCTTGAGCAAGAGGTTTTGCCTTTGTACTACGATGCACCACAAACCTGGAGAGAGATTGTGAAAAATGGTATGAAGGATGTACGTTTCAAATTCGACTCCAACCGCATGGCGGCGGAGTATTATGATTTGTTGTATAATGGCTAATTGGCAGGGGTTAGATGTTAGAAGTTAGGGGTTAGGAAATACAGAATCTAACCCCTAACTTTTAACCTCTAACCCCTAAATTTGCAATATGATTCTACCAGTAGTAGCATATGGTCATCCGGTTTTGAGGCAGCTTTGTGCTGATATTGACTCGTCATATCCAGAAATTCAGACACTTATAGCGAACATGTGGGACACCATGTATCATTCTCATGGAATGGGTTTGGCTGCTCCTCAAATAAATAAGCCCATCAGGTTATTCGTTATTGATACAGCGCAAGTATATGAAAGAGCTGAGGAGGATGAAGATCTTGAACAATTTGAAGGTGAAAAAGGATTCAAAAAAGTATATATCAATGCTCGCATTACTTCATTGACGGGTAGTAAATGGAGTTGTGAAGAAGGTTGTCTTAGTTTACCTGGCTTCCGCGAAGAAGTTAGCAGAGAAAGTACAATAACAATCGAGTATCTCGACGAACATTTTCAGCCACAAACGGAAACGCATAAAGGTTTGAATGCACGTGTAATTCTGCATGAATATGATCATATTGAAGGGAAGTTGTTTATAGATCATATTTCTCCCTTCAAAAGAAAATTACTCAAGAAAAAATTGGATGATATTACTGCCGGAAGAGTAAAGGCGGGGTATAGGATGATCTTTCAGAAGTGAAAAGATAAAAGCGAAAAGTGAAAAATGAAACAGCCATTTTTAATTCTTCACTCTTCATTCTTCTCTCTTCATTTATTTAGGTGTTCCATCAACATCATCGTAGCTGCAACTTCATCAATGGTTCCTTTTTTTTGACGGTCTTTTTTCTTCATTCCCATTTCTACCATTGCTTTTGAGGCCATTTTAGAGGTGAAGCTTTCATCTATTGTAACAATGGGTATGCCCGGAAAAGTATTTTTCAATCTGCGAATAGTGTGCTTTACAGCAGCGGTGGAATCGGTTTCTGTACCATCCAGATTGTAGGGTTCGCCGATAAGGATTTTTTCAACATCCTCTTTGGCAACATAATCTTTTAGAAAATCAAAGAGTTTTTGCGTGTCAACGGTTGTCAATCCGTTTGCGATGATTTTCAATGGGTCTGTCACAGCAATTCCTGTGCGTTTTTTGCCGTAGTCGAGTGCCAGTATTCTTCCCATTATTTAAACATTAATAAGTCTGCAATTGCAAACAATGCAAAGATGATGCTGGCAATGCCATTGGCTGTCATGAATGCAATATTAACCTTGCTAAGGTCATCGTGTTTCACAATACTTTGTTGGTAGATAAGAAGACCGATATAAATCACTGTGCCAATGGCATAAAGGATACCGAAATGAAATTGAAATCCAGCTCCAATAATGAAGAGTGCGGTAGTCAAATGAAGGATTCTGGAGAAGAGAAGTGCTTTTTTTCTTCCGAATGCGGCTGGAATCGACCAAAGTCCTTGAGAGGAATCAAAGTTTTCATCTTGAAGAGCATATATAATATCAAAACCACTAACCCACCCAATCACGGCCAGTGACAGCATGGCCACTGCAGGGTCGATAGTTCTCGTTACGGCTATGAATGCTCCTGTTGGCGCAAGGGATAGTCCAATGCCCAAAACCAGATGGCACAATGAAGTAAAGCGTTTTGTATAGCTATATCCTAAGATTACAAACAGCGCAATGGGGGAGAGGAAAAAACAGGTATTGTTCAGCATGAATGCAGAACCCATGAAAAGTATTGAGTTCAGGATGGTAAAGCGCAGTGCACTTGAAGGGCTGATGATGCCTTTAGGGATTTCTCGGATTGCGGTACGTGGGTTTAATGCATCAAATTCTCTGTCGAGGTACCTGTTAAAAGCCATGGCAGCACTTCTTGCAAATATCATCGATAGAATGATAAAAAGAAAAACAGTAGGATGTTCTTTGCTGTATGTAAACACTTTATCCAATCCATTGGCGTTGAGATCTGTGAAACTGTTTTTGAACTGAAATACACCCATAAAAAAACCCAAAATCGCAAATGGCATGGCGAAGATGGTATGAGAGAATTTTATAAGGGAGAGGTAGTTTTTGATCATCTTGACACTAAGTTGATAGGATGGAGAAACGGTGAAACGGAGAAACGGTGAACTGTTTTTCCGAATACGTATTACCCTTGTAAAATTAGATAAAATTTTAACCTCATTCATGCAATTATATGACCCATTCTCACACTTTCAGTTTCTTTTTTCACTTTTCACTTTTCTCTTTTCACTTTTCACTTTTCTCTTTTAACTCAATTCCCACAACACAATTCCTGCGGCTACGCTAACGTTGAGTGAATGTTTGCTGCCGTGTTGAGGTATTTCAATGCAGCCTTGACATTGTTGAATTGTTTTTTCTTCAACCCCTTCAGCTTCATTTCCAAAAATCAATGCTATTTTTTTATTTTTTGCAAATTGGCAGGCATTCAGCATGATACTTTGATGCACTTGTTCAATGGCGTAGATCGCATAGCCATCCTGCTTAAGTTCCTCGATAGCCGAAAGGGTATCATCATATCCTTTCCATTCTACCGTTTCTGTAGCACCTAAAGCAGTTTTATGTATGTCTCGATGTGGAGGTCTGGGTGTATAACCGCAGAGGTATATTTTTTCAACCAGAAAGGCATCGGCAGTTCTGAAAACACTGCCAACATTGTGCATGCTGCGAACATTTTCGAGGATCACAACAATGGGCGATTTTTCAGTTGCTTTAAATTCTTCCGTACTCAGGCGTTGAAGTTCATCCATCGACTTTTTCTGCATATGGCAAAGATAATATACTCCTGATGTTACTTTCGGAATAAAAGATAACTTTGCAGCTTATGCAAGAAGCATTTGAACAGATCCTCCAATCGCTGCGAAAATGGCAGCCGAATCATAACATCAACCTGGAATCGCTTAAACAAGCGGGAAGCAACAGGCAATATTTTCGTTTTGTGCATGATGGACAAACATATATCCTAACGTACAATCCAACGAATATCGCAGAAAATGAGGCATTCATTGGTTTCACAGAGCATTTCTCATCATTGCGACTTCCTGTGCCTTCCATTGTATTTGTCAATGATTCTAAAGAGTTTTATGTGCAATCTGACCTGGGAGATATTTCCTTGTTTGATCATATTCAGCAAGAAGGTTTTTCAGAGAATGTAAAATCTCTTTTCAAGAAGACCTGTGATTCGCTGGCGAAACTTCAAATTACCGGCGGCAGTGAGCTTGATTATAGTAATTGTATTGCGACCAGGTCGTTCGACAAACAGGCTATCAATTCAGATCTTCTTTATTTTCTTTATTATTTTGTCAGGGCACTGGATTTGCCATACGATAAAAATTTGTTGTCGAATGATTTTGACATGCTCAGCAGTTATTTGATGCAAGAAGAAAATCAATTTTTCATGCACAGGGATTGTCAGAGTCGCAATATAATGATCAAAGACGGGGAAGCTCATTTTATAGATTATCAGGGAGGGATGCAAGGTGCATTGCAATATGATATTGCATCATTGCTATGGCAAGCCAGGGCGCAGATGCCTTATGAATGGAGAGAGGAATTGGTAGGGTATTATTTTGATCAGGCAAATGTTTTGTTGAATAACACATTGAACAGAGAAGATTTTATAAGCAACTATGATGGTTTTGTGCTGATCAGGATGTTGCAGACATTGGGTGCATATGGGTTCAGAGGTTTGTTTGAACGTAAGCCACATTTTATTGCGAGCATTCCATTTGCACTCAAAAATTTGAAATGGTTTCTGGAAAATAAACAAATGCCATTGAGGTTGCCAGCCTTGCAAAAGTTATTACAGGCTGTTGTTTCAGATGAAATCATGAAGAAATTTGAATCTGTAACAGCCAATGAAGAAACAAGACTCACGATACAGATCAACAGCTTTTCATATCGAAAAGGAATTCCAGCAGATGATTTTGGAAATGGCGGTGGTTATGTTTTTGATTGCAGAGGTATTTTGAATCCGGGTAGGATTGATGCATACAAAACACAGACCGGAAGAGATAAAGATGTGAAAGAATTTCTTGTACATAAAACACAGATGCCATCATTTTTACAACACGTGTTTGGCATGGTTGATATTTCTGTAGAAGATTACATCAAACGCGATTTTGAGGGACTCACCATCAGTTTTGGATGTACTGGAGGACAACATAGAAGTGTGTTTGCCGCTGATAGACTTGCCGAACATCTGAAAGAAAAATACAAAGTTCGTACAAAAGTGAACCATATTGAACAGGAAGCAAAAGGGTGGGTGAATGAGAAATACTAGTGGAGTAGTGGAGGGTGGAAAGGTGGAATAGTTGAATAGAGGAAAGGTGGAATAGTTGAATAGAGGAAAGGTGGAATAGTTGAATAGTGGAAAGGTGGAATAGTTGAATAGTGGAATAGTGGAAAGGTGGAATAGTTGAATAGAGGAAAGGTGGAAAGGTGGAATAGTTGAATAGTGGAAGTTAAAATGTTCATTGCAGTAAATAATATATTTTAAAATGTTGTCATCTATCAAAGCCATGATCTTTGCAGCGGGTTTGGGAACTCGGCTGAAACCCTTTACGGATAAGCATCCGAAGGCATTGGCTGTTGTCAATGGAAAGACATTGTTGGAGCGTACACTGATATATTTAAAGGGATTTGGAATACATGAAGTAGTTATCAACGTGCATCATTTTGCGGATCAGATCAAATCTTTTTTATCTGCTCATCATGATGATGAAATGCACGTTGTTGTTTCCCACGAAGTGGATGGTCCTTATGAAACTGGAGGTGGACTTGTGTTTGCAGCAGATAAGTTGAAGGGAGATGGAAATCCATTTATTGTCATGAATGTTGATATGTTAACAAATCTTGATTTGTTAGGTATGTATGAATATCATCAAAAGATATCGCCTCTGGCTACGTTGGCCGTTACCAGAAGAAAGAGTTCTAGGCAGTTTTTGTTTAATGATGAAATGCGTTTGGTAGGATGGCGAAACAATAAAACGGGAGATTATAAGTGGGTCAATCTTCCTGTTGATGAATTTACACCTTTATCATTTTCTGGTATTCATATCATCGACCCATCTATATTTAAGTGTATGCCAACATCTGGCACTTTTTCCATTACTGACACTTATTTGAAGTTAGCCAAAGATCACTTGATCATTGCATATGATCATACCGGTGATGTTATTATGGATGTCGGCAAGCCGGAGGCAATAATTGAAGCGGAGACTATTTTTGAATAGTGGAATGGTGGAAGAGTGGAAGGGTGGAATAGTGGAATAGTTGATTTTTATGCTTCTACTCCACTATTCCACCCTTCCACTCTTCCACTATTCCACTATTCCACCATCTGGCTGCTACCCCGCTCCATCAATCACAATCACAATCTCACCTTTAACTCCTTTTGCTGCGAAGTAATCATGTACTTCTTTCAGTGACCCTCTTTTGTTTTCTTCAAATTTTTTGGAAAGTTCGCGGGAAACGCAACAGAGGCGGTCTTCTCCAAAATATTCTGAGAGTTGTTTCAGCGTTTTTACCAGCCTGAGTGGGGATTCATATAATACGATGGTTCTGCTTTCTTTGGAGAGTTCTGTTAAAAGCGTATGACGTCCTTTTTTTAATGGAAGAAATCCCTCGAAGCAAAATCTGTTGGTGGGGAGTCCGCTGTTGATCAGTGCAGGTACAAAGGCTGTTGCGCCCGGAAGGCATTCTACACGAATATCATGTTTAACACATTCGCGTACAATATAAAATGCAGGATCAGAAATTCCTGGTGTACCGGCATCGGTTAGGAGAGCCATGGTTTTACCTGCTTTCATATCCTCGATAAGTCGCTCTGTAACCTTATGTTCATTGTGTTGATGGTAAGGAAACATGCTTTTGCTGATCTCGTAATGCTTCAGAAGAACACCGGAGGTTCTGGTATCTTCAGCCAAAATCACATCCACTTCTTTCAAAACAGAAACGGCACGAAACGTCATGTCTGACAGATTTCCGATGGGTGTGGGGATGATGTAGAGCATAATTTTATTCAGCGCTGATTTTGGATCAGAGGATACTGATCTCAAAATGTTCCATCACCTGATTGGCGAGGAGCTTGGTAGCGGCTTCTTTTGCAGTTTCGATAGCTGCTTCTTCAGTTGCTGCTTCGATTTGCAATGTGATCCTTTTGCCTATACGAACATCAGTTGCATTGTCTATTCCCAGGTTATGAAGTCCGGTCATTACAGCCTTACCTTGTGGATCGAGCAATTCCTTGAGAGGCATCACATTGATTGCGATATTGAACGTCATGCTTGTTTGTTTTTGAGCAGCAAAGATACTAGAATATAGCTGATGAAGATGGCAGGGATTGCCAGCCATCCTAAAAAAACGATGAAAATAAGAGAAAGAATCAGCAGAATAAATCTCGATTTGTTCTCGGCAAATTTGAAATTTTTGAATTTCAGGTTAAGAAGGGGAATTGTAGATACCATCAACCAAGGCAACAATAGACAAATAGCATAAAGCACCCATTTGTTTGTAAGTATCGGCTGGATATTGAAGGGGTTATAATGAAGAAGTATTGGTAGGGAGGCAACGAATAAACCAGCTGCCGGGGTGGGAACTCCTTCGAAGTGCTCAATGTTTCGAGTATCCAGGTTGAATCTCGCCAATCTCCATGCGGCGGCTGCCGGGAAAAGCATAGCTGGCAGCACTGCAATGATCGGGGTATCCAAGCCACTCGGTTCAGAGGCCAATGAAATCCGAAGCAACTGATATAAAATCAATCCCGGTGCTACACCAAAAGAAACCACATCAGCGAGGGAATCCAGTTGTTTTCCCATCTCAGAAGTTGCCTTGAAGAGACGGGCAACAAAGCCATCCAAAAAATCCACCACTGCCGCCAATCCAAGAAAAAGGGCAGCCCAAGACATACTTTCAGGTAGAGAAATCTGCCATTCGTTTCCCTGGAGCGTTGCAATTGATTCACCTGTTTGCAGGATGCAGACAATAGCCACCACGCCGAGACAGAGGTTGAGTAAGGTAAATATGTTAGGGATTTGCTTCATTCTGGAGAGGTTGGAGAGGTTGAAGGGGTTGGAGGTGGTTGAGGAGGTTGAAGGGGTTTAAGAAAGTAAATACTTCAACTTCTTAAACCCCTTAAACCTCTTCAACTATTTCATCAGTCTTTCAATTTCATCCGCTTTCATTGGGATGTTGTTGAACAGATCTTTGTTGCCATTTTTGGTGATCCAGATATTGTTTTCGATGCGCACACCCATTTGCTCTTCTTCAATATAAATGCCAGGTTCTACTGTGAAAACCATGCCGGCTTTAATAGGCTCCGTTTTGGTGCCAAGATCATGCACATCAATACCCAGATGGTGTGAAATGCCATGATATAAGTATTTTCTGTATGCTCTGTTATCAGCAGTTTCGTTTTTTACATCTGATTTATTAATCAATCCAATTTTAAGGAATTGCTTGGTTGCTTCATCTCCTACCATGTCGTGATATTTAACAATGGTCATTCCCGGTTTCAATAGACTTTTTGCATATTCGTGCAAATGAAGACATGCATTGTATACTTCCTTTTGACGTTTTGTGAATTTGCCGTTAACAGGAACGGTACGGGTCAAATCTGCACAGTATCCGCCATATTCAGCACCAAAATCCATTAAAATCAATTCGCCATCTTTACATTGCTGGTTGTTGGCGATATAATGCAATGTTCTTGCACGGTCGCCACCTGCAATGATGGATGTATAAGCAGGTCCTGCGGAACGATTTTTTAGGAATTCATGGTAGATTTCTGCTTCGATTTCATTTTCCCACACACCTGGTTTGATGAATTTAAGCAGGCGTTTGAAGGTTTTTTCTGTAATATCGATGGCTTGTTGTAAAACAGCTACTTCGAGTGGGGATTTGATTGCTCTCAGTTCTCGCATGATTTTTGCAGAACGTTTGTAGTTGTGAAGGGGGTATCTAGCCTTCATTTCTTGAGCGAAGCGGTAATCCCTTACAGCCAGGAGGTTTGCCTTACGGTCATTTTCATTGGTATTGAGGTAGATATTATCAGCCAAATGGATCATGGGTTGCAGAAGACCGTCCAACGTATCTATCCACACAATCGTTTGAATACCAGAGAGGGCGGTTGCTTCATTTGCACGATGGCGTTTTCCGTCCCATTTCTCTTTTAATTCATTGGGTCTGACCAATACCAATACTTCTCGGTATTTTTTATCTGGGTTATCAGGGAACAACACAAGCATGCTATCCTCTTGTCTGATGCCTGTAAGCCAGTATAGGTCTGTATTTTGTTTGAAAGGATATAAGGCATCTCCATTGCTTGGAATTTCGTCGTTGCTGTTGAAAATGGCAATGCTATTTTTCTCCATTTCAGAAATGAATCGTTTCCTGTTGTCGATGAAGATCTGGGGGTTGATTGGTTCAGAATACATATGAGTTGCGGGTTGAGGGTTTAGAGTTGAATGTTGAGAGTTGAGAGTTTGGTTTTGACTATTTGTTTTTCTGAACTACTAAGATAAATGATTCCCAATAATCGAGACCCTGTAATATTCAACGCTCAACCCTGAACCCTCAATGCTCAACCCGCAACTAAATTCGTACCTTTGCACCATGACCCCTAGTTCAAAGCAGAATATACGTACACTTACCCAGGATGAATTAGCCGATTATATTGAGTCGATCGGTGAAAAAAAGTTCCGTATCCAACAGATTTGGGAGTGGCTATGGCAAAAACATGCATTTGATTTTCAGTCCATGTCCAACCTTTCCAAGGAACTTCGTGTAAAGTTGGCAGACACATTTGACTTACCCGCCCTGAAGGTGGATGATACCCAATACAGTGAAGACGGTACGGTAAAAAGCCGTTTTGCCACAAATGAAGGATTTAAGATAGAAGGAGTGTTGATTCCTACCGAAGAGCGATTGACAGCATGTGTGTCCTCTCAGATTGGATGTAGCCTCAGTTGCAAGTTTTGTGCAACCGGATTTTTGGAAAGGAAAAGAAATCTTCATTTTGATGAGATATACGATGAAGTTGTGTTGATCAATCAACAGGCTATGCGTATTCATGAAAAAAAGCTCACCAACATCGTTTTTATGGGAATGGGTGAGCCCTTGTTAAACTATAGAAATGTGCTGAAGGCTATTGAGCGAATTACATCACCAGATGGTTTGGCGATGAGTCCACGCAGGATTACAGTTTCAACCGCCGGCGTTTCCAAAATGATCCGACAGCTGGGCGATGATCAGGTGAAATTCAAATTGGCCCTTTCGCTGCATGCGGCTAACGATAAGAAACGTAATGAGATCATGCCTGTGAATGAAACCAATGATTTGAAGTCGCTGATAGATGCCCTAAACTATTTTTATAAACAGACCAAGAATGAGATTACGTTGGAATATATCTTATTCGACAATTTCAACGATTCCTTTGAAGATGCTGCAGAATTGGTGAAGGTATATAGGCAGGTTCCTGCTGATTTGGTTAATATCATTGAATACAATCCAATAGATAGAGCCCGATTCAAGAAACCTACAGAAGAAAAGACCATGGCTTTCATGCAATATCTGGAGAAGAACCGTGTAAATGCTCGTTTAAGAAAGAGCAGGGGAAAGGATATTGATGCGGCCTGTGGGCAGTTGGCTAATAAATAGTGGAAGAGTGGGAAAGTGGAAAAGTGGAGGGTGGAAAGGTTGAATATCTTCAATTTCTTCAACCTCTTAAACCAATTCAACCCACAACCTACAACATAGAACACATAACATCCTGTTGCAAAACAGCAAATAGAACAACATGAAAAGAACAGACAATTTTTCGAAATTCGCGACACAGAAAAAGAACAGCGCAGTAAAGGAAGAATTCCGTCAGGAAAAAAAGAAATGGAAAAAAGAGCGCTCTGAAGCCATTGAAAAAAAGAAGGCGGAACACCGCAAAACACTTGAAATTGCCAAGGAAAAAGGACATTCCCCGATTCCTGAAAGTGCAGGCAAAAAACCCATCGTAGTAAGAAAGCAAGACAAGTCGATGCCACTCAATAAGTTTGTGGCGCATTGTGGTATTTGCTCTAGAAGAGATGCCGTGCTGGTTATCAAAGATGGCAAGATCAAGGTGAACAATGAAGTGATTACTGAGCCGGGACATAAAATTGCTCCTGAAGATGTGGTATCTTTTTCAGGAAAGCGCATTTTCCCTGAGAACAATCTTGTATATATTCTGCTCAATAAACCCAAGGATTATATCACCACTCTGGAAGATCCACAAGGCAGGAAGACTGTGTTGGACCTGATCAAGGGGGCAACCACAGAGCGATTGTATCCTGTTGGGAGGTTGGATCGCAATACAACGGGTGTGTTGTTGTTAACAAACGATGGTGAGTTGACTCAAAAATTATCGCATCCATCTCATGAAGTGAGGAAAGTATATGAAGCTAAGTTGGACAAGCCTTTGACGAAAGTTGATTTTGATAAAATGCTGAGTGGTATCAACCTGGAAGATGGATTTGTAAGAGCGGATGCGCTGGGTTATGTAGATAGCAAGGATAAATCTGTTGTGGGTGTAGAGATTCACAGTGGTCGCAATCGCATTGTACGCCGCATGTTTGAATGTTTGGGTTATGATGTGAGAGGATTGGATAGGGTGATGTTTGGTAATCTTACAAAGAAAAATGTAGAGCGAAGCAAGTGGAGATTTCTCAATGAAAAGGAAATACGTTTGTTGAAATTCATGAACAGTTCTTTTGTGAAAAAAGACAAGGAAAAGTGGGATGAGGAGATTACTGAAGACATGGGTCAGGGTTTAGGGGTTAGAAATCCAAAATCGGTTGTGAGGAGTTTGAAGTTGGGAGCGAAAAAAGAGAAGGTAGAAAAGAGAAAGGAGAAGGGAGAAACGGAGAAACGGGGAAT
>CANFHO010000080.1 GCA_947447005.1 Chitinophagaceae bacterium | reverse complement strand
TCGAATAAATTCTGCACCCGTATTTGGTGTAACACCTGGAAACCCATTTCTGTATACCATTGTTGCCACTGGTGAAAAGCCGATAGTTTTCTCAGCAACACATTTGCCAGAAGGACTTTTACTTGATGCAAATACAGGAATCATCACTGGAAAATTATCGCAACGTGGAATTTTTAATGTTACACTTTTAGCAAAAAACAAATTCGGCAATGCAAGCAAGCAGCTTGTGATTAAGGTTGGAGATACCATAGCGCTTACACCTCCCATTGGCTGGAACGGTTGGAATTCATGGGCACGCATGATTGATGGAGGAAAAGTGTTGGCATCTGCAAAAGCCATGGTGAGCATGGGTTTGAAAGACCATGGATGGAATTATATCAATATTGATGATGCCTGGCAAGGAAACCGTGGTGGTAAGTATAACGGCATGTTGGCAAATGAAAAATTTCCCAATTTTCAAGGTATGATTGATGAGATCCATGGAATGGGATTGAAGCTCGGTATTTATTCAACACCTTGGATTACCAGCTATGCTGGATATATAGGAGGTTCATCCAATTTCGAAAAAGGAGAATATCCTGATTCTATTAAAAACAATAAAAGAGCTTTCCGATATGTTGGAAAGTATCGCTTTGAAAAAGAGGATGCAAAGCAAATGGCAGATTGGGGAGTGGATTTTCTGAAGTACGATTGGCGAATTGATGTGAACTCTACAAAAAGAATGTCAGAGGCATTGAAAGCTTCCGGCAGGGATATTGTATATAGCCTTTCCAACTCAGCTCCATTCAGCAATGTAAACGATTGGGTGAAGCTGTCTAATATGTGGAGAACAGGACCGGATATACGCGACAGTTGGCATGGATTGTATCATTGTACATTTACACTCGACAAGTGGGGGCCTTATGGCGGGCCAGGTCGTTGGAATGATCCTGATATGATGATCCTGGGAAATGTTACAACTGGAACTGATATGCATCCTACACGATTGACTCCTGATGAGCAGTACAGTCATATCAGTTTGTTTGCATTGTTGGCAGCACCATTGCTGATTGGATGTCCCATAGAACAACTCGATGCGTTTACCCTGAATCTTCTAACCAATGATGAAGTGATTGAGATTGATCAGGATCCACTGGGTAAATCTGCCAGGTTGATTGCTGATGAAGAAGGTGTTCAAACCTGGTTGAAACCAATGCAAGATGGATCGTATGCTATTGGATTTTTCAATACAGATAATTATGGCAAAAATCCTGCATCCTATTTCAGATGGGGCAATGAAAAGCCAAAAGAGTATGTTGTTAATCTTGCTAAATTGGGATTAAAAGGTAAGTGGCTCGCAAGAGATGTTTGGCGTCAAAAAGATCTAGGAATTGTGTCTGATAACACAATCACCACAAGCATCAGACATCATGGTGTTTCCATGATGAGGCTTTATCCTACAGGCAAATAATGAATCAATAAATACGTAGATATCATTGAGAATACATTCATGAATTAAAAAAATCATATTGCCATGAAAAAAATATTCATATTCAACGCTTTCTTCATGTTGTTATTGGTGAAATCTTTTTCACAGGTTCATCAAATACCAGACATCCTGAAGTCTTCATCAGGAGAACAAATTATTTCTGTGAAACAGTGGGAACAATCAAGGCGACCAGAACTTCAGGCATTGATAGAGCATGAAATGTATGGAAAGGTTCCTGGCAACTTAAAAATTTCTTCAGTGAAGATTCTTGATGAAGATCAAAATGCAATGAATGGGAAAGCCATCAGGAAGCAGGTGCAGTTGACATTCAAGGGAAATCAAAAGGAATTGAGTTTTGAAATGTTGATGTATCTGCCCAAGGGGAAGAAATCCTATCCAACGTTTTTAGGCTATAATTTCAGTGGCAATCATACCATTGATGCTGACACCAATATTCATATTGCAAAAGAATGGAATGGAAAAGCGAAAGAAAGAGGAGTGGAGTCAGCAAACTGGCCCGTAGAATCTATCATTGCTTCTGGCTGTGGTGTTGCAACTATTTATTATTGGGATATTGCTCCAGACAGGAATGATTTTTCAATTGGTATTTATCCTTTGTTGTATACACTAGGACAGGTTCAACCTGCATCTGATGAGTGGGGTTCATTGGCTGCATGGGCTTGGGGATTGTCGAGAGCCCTGGATTATTTGAAATCCGATAAACAGGTGGATGGTAAAAAAGTAGTGGTCATTGGTCATTCCAGATTGGGAAAGGCTGCACTGTGGGCAGGAGCAAATGATCAACGCTTTGCTGGAGTAATATCAAGTTGCTCTGGATGTTGTGGTGCATCTATTTCTTATGGAAAAGAAGGAGAAACAATCACAAAAGTGAATGCGAGATTTCCACGATGGACTTGTGGCAATTTTAAAAAGTATACCGATCATGAAGATCAACTTCCCTTTGATCAACACATGGTTCTTGCCATGGTTGCACCTCGACCACTATATGTTGCAAGCGCATCAGAGGACGCATGGGCGGATCCTAAAAACGAATTCAAATCTGCTTTTCTTGCAACAGAAGTTTATAAGCTCTATGGCTTGAAGGGGATTGATAAAAATATTTTCCCTGCTTTGAATTCGCCTCTAGGCTCAACGGTATCATATCATATCAGAGAAGGGAAACATGATATACTTGCCTACGATTGGAATCAATATATTGCTTTCGCAAAGAATTATGTAAAATAAATATGCAAATGAAAAATGTGAAATGGCTTATCGTTATTGTTGGAATATTTTCAGCATCCTTTGTATCAGCGCAAAATTCCTCCCTTTATAAAATCCCGGCAGTGGCCCATCCTGCCAAGCGGATGGAGATGTTGAAACAGCAATGGGATGGATTGCATAAACCTATTCCACAAGTAGGTGTGCGAGATTGTTTTTTATTTATCCTGGATGCATTGGATACAAAATTTCTTACACAAGATGAATTACTGTGGACAATCAATCTCGTTAAAACAAGGGTTATTACTGATAGCTCAAAGCCATCATTTGGAAACATGTATTGGGGCTGGACAGAAACAGGTGGTGATGTAGGAGATGGAAACAATGTTGAATTCTGTGTACAATATGGCATACTCATTAAGCTTTTATTCAATGACAAATTATCTGAAAAACCAAGGGCGGCTCTTGATGATCTGTTTGCATCTGCCTTAATTGGAGTCAGACGACAACCTGTTAGAATTTCTTATACGAATATCTATGTAATGCGTTGCTTGAATCTAATGGCATTGGGACAAATATACAAGGATGCACGCGCCATGGATGAAGGACGAAAAGCATTTGATATTTGGTTGAAACATATTTCTAATTATGGCAACAGAGAATATGATAGTCCTACATATTCCGGAGTGGATTTAGAATCGCTTTTACTGATGTATCAATTTATCAAGGATCCTATCATTCATCAAAAGGCATCAGATGCATTGGGATTTTTCTTGACAGATCTATCATCGCATTATAATCCTTTGGGTGGCTATCTGGCAGGAGCGCATAGCCGTGATTATAACCGTGTATTTGGAAGGGATCTTTTGGAAGAAAAATATTTCAACCCATTGTTGGGAAAACAAAACAACAACAATCAACTTTTTAATCAGGTGTGTTTCAGCATTCTCAAGCAGCATGGATTGAGTAAAACACAGATTGAACTGATGAATAAACCTGGCAGATACATTCAGCAACGATGGGATAGTTTGCCTCACACGTTTGCAAGTGATTTTCATGGTAAAAAGTTTTCTATCGCTTCAGGCAATCAATTTTATAGTCCGGATGATAAGTCGTTTGTCATGTATCTGAGTTCTAAGAAAATTCCTGAGATGCCCAATATTGTTTATACAATGGAAGGACGCAATGATCCGTATGGGATTTGGCAATCAGAAAATTGGGGTGAAAAATATAAGGATAGAATGATAGCGAATTATCCAGCCAATGGTGGTTGGGGAAAGACAAGACATTTGATGCCATTCATGCAAGTGACACAAAACAAGAATGAATTTGTTATGTTGGTTTTGGGTGAGAAGGACCATAATTGTATTTATGATTATGTAAACTCAACCATTGTGTTGCCAAATTATTTTGATGAGATATGGTTGGGAAATAAAAAGATAAAATTACCTGAAGTAGGTTCTTCCGTAGCATTTGATGAAACCAAAACATTCTTTGCAAGATTTGAAGATGTTGCCATTGCAATGAAGATTTTGTGGGACAATGCCTACGAAACGGAAAAGGCAAGTCTGTACAATGATGGATATAAATACGTTTCACATCGGGAAGCATTCAATCTGAAACATAATGAAGCCTTGAGAATCACATTGAAGCATCCAAATACAGGAAAAGGTAATATTGCCATGTGGTGGAAGGTGGAAGAAGGAATTGATTCTGATGCCAAATTCAATATCTTTAGAAATACTGTATTGAAAGCACCTGTTTTGATGACAACCACTCAGGGTATATTGGATCTACAGGTTCAAACATCAAGCGGGATGTTGGGATTGAAAACGGATCTGGGTAAGAAATTCAGACTGGGGTATTATAATCCTCAACCATTGGATACAAATATCTTATTCAAGGTAGATGACAAGGATTGGGGAAAAATCATCATGAAAAAATATAAATAACTGAATAGTATGAAACTTGTATTCATTTCTTTTTTATTGACAGGAACACTGTTATGCCATGCGCAAAACAAGAATTTCGAATTGTGGTACAAGCAGCCTGCATCTACTTGGACAGAAGCATTGCCCGTTGGCAATGGAAGAATCGGTGCCATGGTGTATGGTGATCCAATGCATGAGAATATTCAATTAAATGAGGAAAGTGTTTGGGCAGGTTCCAAAATAAACAACAACAATCCGCAATCGAAAGCACATCTTCCAGAAATTCAAGAGGCCATCTTCAAGGGAGATTACAAAAAAGCCCTGGATCTTTCCAAAAAATATATGGTGGGAACTCCACCCAATGTAAGGTCATATCAGCCCCTTGGAAATCTTTTCATACAGTATGATTGGAAAAATCAACCTACAGCATATAAGAGATCGCTTACGTTGAACAACGGGATTTCTCGAATTGAATTCTCTGTAGATGGCAACAATATTGTACAGGAAATATTTGCATCTGCGCCACAGAATGCAATTGTGATGCATATTACAGCAACAAAGGGATTTGCTGCAAAGATGCTTTTTTGTCGTGAATTTGATGCAGGAAATGAAGTGAAGGACAAGCGGAATAAACAATCTCCGAATGTTTCTGGATTTGAAAATACCTACAAGGCCGATGCATTCAACGCATCTTTTATAGGACAAATCATCGACAAAGAATCTGTAAGTCAAGGTCCAGGAGGTAAGCATATGCGTTATGCAGCCAAGATGAAAATAATTTCATTGAATGGCATGGCAGCACCATTTTCAAATGATAGTTCAGCAGGATTTAATCTCAAAAATGCAACGGATATTGTACTACTGATTACAGGTGCAACAGATTATTCGTTGGAAAAAATGGATTTGGATCCATCTGTGAATCCATTAGAGACTTGCAATAAGATCATTTCAAGAGCAAGCACGCTTGATTATGCAAGGCTCAAAAAAAATCATGAATCAGATCATCGTACAATGTTTGAAAGAGTAAACATTTCACTTGGTGATGACTTTGATAATTTTCCAACCGATGAACGTTTGGCAAGGGTAAAGCGTGGGCTTCAAGACAATGGGCTGATATCATTGTATTATCAATACGGTCGTTATTTGCTGATGGGGTCTTCAAGACAACCTGCAAGGCTTCCTGCCAACTTGCAGGGAATTTGGAATGATCTTTATGAAGCTCCCTGGAATGGTGATTTCCATACGAATATCAATTTACAGATGAACTATTGGCCAGCTGAAACAGGAAATCTGGGAGAAACAAGTATTGTGCTATCTGAGTTCATGAAAAACCTGATGGTACCAGGTGCACAAACAGCCAATGAAATGTATGGCGCCAAAGGTTGGACCATACATCATCTTACGGATCCGTTTGGAAGAACTGGTGTGATGGATGGGGTATGGGGTATCACACCCATGGATGGTCCGTGGATGACATTTCCAGTGTATGATCACTTTGCGTTCACACTGGATACCAATTTTCTTAAAAAGACAGCATACCCCATGATAAAGGGTTCTGTGGAATTTGTATTGGATATTCTCGTAAGATCCCCGGAAGGTTATTTGGTTACCAATCCTTCGCATTCTCCTGAAAACGCTTTTTATGTACCTGGTACGAACAAAAAGCAGCAATCACAAATGACCTATGCTCCCACCGTTGATATTCAAATCATCAATGAGTTGTTTCGGAATTTCATTCATTCGGCAGAAATCTTATCTGTAGATAAAGACCTTGTTTCTAAAGTGAAAGAAGCCCAAAGGCAAATGCCCCCGATGAAAATATCTCCCAACGGAACTTTGCAGGAATGGATAGAAGATTTTGAGGAAACTCAAATCGGACACAGACATATGTCGCACTTGCTTGGATTGTATCCATTGGATTTGATTACACCCAAGGATACCGTCTTATTTGAGGCTGTTAAAAAAAGTTTGGCAAGAAGATTGTCAAGTGGTGGTGGTCATACCGGTTGGAGCCGAGCCATGATTATCTGCTTGTATGCACGCTTGTTTGATGGTGAAAAATCGCTCGAAAACATCAATGCATTATTTTCTAAGAGTACGCATAACAATCTTTTTGATACCCATCCTCCCTTTCAGATCGATGGTAATTTCGGAGCCGCTGCAGGTATTGCTGAAATGCTGATGCAGTCTCAAAACGATGAGATCAATATTCTTCCTGCATTACCCGTTTCATGGGGCAATGGCTTCATTCATGGTGTAAGAGCCAGAGGAGCTTGCACCGCAGATATTGTTTGGAATGAAGGCAGGTTAACCAAATGCATCATCCGATCGGACAAAGGTGGATTGGTTAAGTTGAGATACAAGGGGAATGTAGTCAACTATCAAATGAAGGCAGGTGAGTCTGTGGAATTTGATGGCAACCTGTCAAAAGTTAACAGACATATGAAATAAAATAAATTCGCTTCAAATTGAAACAAATAGCTGGCCGAATAAAATTATGATCAGGATCACTAAAACGATTTAAATTATTTTTATATTTATTGTCGATTAATTGCCACATATGAAAAAAATACGAGTTTTTTTACTGGTCATTGTTTGCTTTATCAAGCTTAATGTTCAAGCGCAGTCGTGGATTGATTCAGTTGAGCTTCATGGTCGGGAGGTTTTCATGCCTGCCGAAAAATACAAATGGGATTGGGGACAGGCTACCTTCCTTCATTCATTGGTTCAACTGTACCAGTCAAAATCGGGAACTGAAAAAGATGCATATCTGAATTATGTGAAAAAGGCGATGGAGGTTTCTTATGGAGTTGCCAATGGAAAGCATCCCAATGCCATTGCCTCTGCTCATGGATATGCATTCCTTGCTCGTGTAATGAAAGATGATAAAGCTCGTGCCAAAGCAGAAGAAATCTATGCTGATTATCTGAAGATTCCCCGTGCATCAAATGGTGGTGTATCTCACAGGGCTGAAACAATTGAGTTGTGGGATGATACCGTGTATATGTTGAGCATGTTTCTGCTGGAAATGTATCGGTTGACAGGCGATGAAAAATACATCGCGGATTTTCTTGAGCAGTTCAATGTGCATAACAAAGAATTGACAGAAGAGAAAACAGGATTATGGGTTCATGCATGGGATGCGGATGGTGTCTACTACAATGATGGCTGCAGCATAAAAAACTGGCCTGATAATATTACCCATCGCAACGACCAGATTTGGGCAAGAGGAAATGGATGGATTGGGATGGCTTTATCAGATGCACTGGAAACCGTAGGCAGGAAATCCAAATTCTGGAAGCCTTTGGAAAAAGCATTTTTGCATTATGTGCATTCCATTGAACCATATCAAAATAAGTCAACCGGACATTGGTATCAATTGATTACCCTTCCGAATGAACCTAGAAATTTTGAAGAAAGCTCATGTACTTCCATGTTTGCATATACCATTACCAAAGGACTTCAGTTGAAAATCCTTGATAAGAAAAAATATTTCCCGATGGCAAAAAGCTCATATGTTGGTTTGAGAGCGTTGAGTCTGCGCAATCCTGGTGGCGGCGCATATCTCATTCCAACAAGGGTTTCTGGCGGAACATGTGTAGGCGACAAAGAATATTATCTGACAAGAAAAATTGGTGAAGGAACAGGCTTTGGGTATGGATCTTTCATCATGTTTGGATTGGCTTTTGAACAATATACAGGCTTAAGAAAATAATTGAAAATTTTATAATGAAAAGAAGAAATTTTGTAGGACTGGCTTCAACTACATTGGCTATGATGCCTTTCATGGGGTTCAGGTCTTTTGAAGATATATTGCCTTCCGCTGATCTTGTAAAACCCGATTGGCTGATCAAGTTGATAAAAATGAATGATGAAAACCTCAAAGGGTATTCATCCTCCAAAATCACAGATCCGGCAAATAAATATTTCGGTGCATTTTATGATGGCAACTTGTACATCACACCAGGGCATGTAGGTGGATTTTTGATTTCTGCATGCAATGCCATATCAACACCTGAATCATCTTACTTTAAATCAACTCAATTGTTGAAAGAAATGCAAGACGCCTCTCAAGGCCTCTTGGCATTGCAACATACAGATGGTACGATTGACCTCCTGGATACAAACTTTCATTCAACTCCAGATACCGCATTTTTAATAAAGGAGCTGGCGCCTGCATTCAATCGTTTCAAAAAAACACCAATGCAGGGAGCTGAAAAGACTGTATCCAATTTGGAGAAATTTTTGAAGCTGGCTGGCGAAGCATTGACGGTGGGAGGAATTCATACGCCCAATCACAGATGGGTGGTGAGTGCAGCCCTGATGCGAGTGTATCAGGTGTTTCCTGATCAACGCTACTTTGTAAGAATCAATCAGTGGTTGTCGGAACATATTGATTTGGATCCTGACGGACAATACACAGAAAAAAGCACAGGTGGTTATTCCGGCATCGTGGATCGTTCATTGGTTACGGTTGCCATTGGATTAAAGAAGCCTGAACTATTGGATCCTGTCAGAAAAAATCACAACATGATGCAATATTATTTGCATCCCAATGGGGAAGTAGTAACTGAAGCTTCAAACAGGCAAGACAAAGGCACCATTGGAAACCTGGATGGATATTATTATTCACTTCGATATTTATCTATTTTGGATAACAATGGTGAATATGCCAATATGTGCAGAATGATTGAAAAAAGGTCGTTTAATGCATTGGGTGGATACCTTGGTTATTTTCTGGAAGATCCGATGCTCTGGAAAGATCTTCCTTCCGATAAACCATTGAAAACAAATTATGCCAAAGCCTTTCCTTATTCAGGCGTGGTAAGGGTTAGAAGAAATGAATGGGATTGTACCATACTTTCCAGCAATCCGGGTTGGCTTACTTTTCATAAGGAACAAGTTATGCTGCAGGCCATGAGATTGGCATCTTCATTCTTTGGAAAAGGACAATTTCAGTCATCTGAAATCAAACAGGAGGGCAATGCTTGGGTATTGAAAAGTACTTTGGAAGGGCCCTATTTTCAACCTTTCCCAAGTGATCAAATTCCTGGAGATGGAGATTGGGATAAAATGCCAAAATCAAAAAGGAAACAAAGTGAAGTGCAGATTCTTACTACCACAGTTAACATTTCAGAATCAGGTAATGGTGTTCAGGTAGATATTGATATGCAGGGCACTGATCATGTGCCAGTTGCATTGGAACTCATCTTCAGAAAAGGAGGAACCTTTGCAGGCGTAAAAGAACATCCATCCAAAAAGGATGCATATCTATTTGATCAGAAAGAAGGTTCTTATACTATGAATGGTCAATCGATTAAATTTGGTCCTGGTCAATCAGCGCATCGGAATGTTCAGTTGCGTGGAGGACTTCCTTCCGTGGATGCACCATCGGTTTATATTACAGGTTTCACACCATTCAAACACACTTTATTCATTTCATAAAATAATACAATGAACTCAAGGAGAAATTTTTTAAGGAACAGTGCAGCCTTTGCAGGTGGTTTGGGATTGATGGAAATGGTTCCATTGGAATTGATTGCAAAAAGCAGAAGAAGGGTTTCACCCAACGATAAGATCAATGTCGGTTTGATTGGAGTGAAGAATCAAGGCTTCAACAACATCAGAGCATTTTTAAAATTAAGTGAAGTAAACCTCATGGGTTTGTGTGATGTGGATGAGAATCAATTAAACAAACGAAAAGATGATTTGACCAAAGCAGGTTTTGTTGTTCCATTTCTGTATACGGATTATCGAAAAATGCTTGAAAACAAAGACATCGATGCGGTCATTGTAGCAACACCAGACCATTGGCATTGCTTGATTATGACAGATGCACTTCTGGCTGGAAAAGATGTCTATGTTGAAAAGCCAGTTGCCAACTCTATCGCAGAGGCCAAGGCCATGGTGCGTGCCACAGAAGCTTCAGGTAAGGTTGTTCAGGTAAATCAGTGGCAAAGAAGTCAGAAACATTTTAAAGAGGCAGTGGCGTATGTGAAGTCAGGAAAACTTGGTACAATCGTGAATACTAAAACATGGATGTATCGCGGAACAGATCCGTTGCCTATTCTTCCGAACAGTGCAGTACCTGCAGGCGTAGATTATAACATGTGGCTGGGCCCTGCTACCAAAAGGGATTTCAATGCAAATCGTTTTCATTATGAATTCAGATGGTTCTGGGATTATGCAGGTGGATTGATGTGTGATTGGGGTGTACACTTGATTGATATTATGTTGTGGGGAATGGGTGTAGGCGAACCAAAGTCGATTTCTTCAACTGGCGGCAAAAGAATTTTTCCGGATGATGTTCGTGAAACACCAACATATTTGAATGTAACATACGATTACGGGCATTTCAGTAATACCTGGGAACATTACATGGGCGTGAGCGGATCGCAATATGGTCGGGGTCACGGAATCGCTTTCATCGGAACCAATGGTACGTTGATTGTCAGCAGAAACAACTGGGAAGTGATTCCGGATGGCAGTAAAAATGCAGTAAAAATTGATGCGGTTCCGTTGATTGAAAAATCAGATATTGGTTTGGATTTGCATGCAAAAAATTTCATTGATGTGATGAAGAGTGGTAAACTGGAAGATCTCGCTTGTCCTATTCATGCCGGAGCACTTGTGGCAACGCATGCACACATGGGAAATATCTCACATAGGGTAGGAGAAAAGATTTTCTGGGATGCAGCCAAAGGACAGTTTGACAACAAAGCAGCAAATGCCTTGATCAAGCCAATATATCACAATGGGTTTGTGTTTCCGAAATTTTAGAGCGAGTGACAAGCAACGCGTAACAAGAAATACATTCAAGATGAAAAAAAGATTATTGATTGGTATATTGATGTTCATGGGTGTGCATGTATTTGCACAGCAGTTTGCTCCGGAGGAAATGGTGAATGTATTGATGGGAACAGATTCGAGGCGAAGCTTTTCAACAGGTAATACGTATCCTGCTATTGCCGTGCCATGGGGTATGAATTTCTGGACGCCTCAAACCGGCACCAATGGAGATGGATGGCAATATCAATATACCTCAAACAGAATAAAGGGGTTTAAACAAACCCATCAACCTTCTCCATGGATTGGTGATTACGGTCAATTTTCCATCATGCCCATGACAGGAAAATTGCGAGTAAATGAAGAAATCAGAGGTAGCATATTTTCACACAAAACTGAAATTGCCAAGCCATATTATTATGGAGTGTATTTGGCAGATGATAATGTGTTTGCAGAAATGACACCTACAGACAGGGCATCTCTCATGCGATTTACATACCAGTCATCTGATAGCGCATATATTTTGGTTGATGCATTCGACAAAGGTTCATATATAAAAATCATCCCTGAAGAAAATAAAATCATTGGATATACAACCCGCAACAGGGGAGGCGTACCAGCCAATTTCAAAGACTATTTCGTGATACAGTCGGATAAGGCATTTGAAGTTGGATATATCATTGATGATAAACTCGTTTTGCAAAAAGCGCATGAATTCACTGGTAATCATGCACAGTGTGTTGTTCGTTTTAAAACACATAAAGATGAAAAAGTAAATCTCAAAGTGGCATCATCTTTTATCTCATTTGAACAGGCACAACTCAATCTGGATCGTGAAACAAAGGGGCTCAATTTTGATCAGGTCTGTAAAAATGCAAAAGCTTCCTGGCACAAGGAAATGATCAAGTTGAAAGCAGAAGGTGGAAAGGAGGACCAACTTAAAACATTCTACTCATGTCTGTATCGAACGATGTTGTTTCCAAGAAAATTCTATGAGTTTGATGTAAACAATAAGATGGTGCATTATAGTCCATTCAACGGAAAAATTGAAGATGGATATATGTTCACCGATACAGGATTTTGGGATACATTCAGGTCGTTGTTTCCATTCTTAACATTGATGTTTCCAGAGCTGGATAGCCATATCATGCAAGGACTGGTGAATACCTATAAAGAAAGTGGCTGGCTTCCGGAATGGGCAAGTCCTGGTCATAAAAAAAGCATGATTGGTAATAATTCAACTTCAGTTGTTTCTGATGCCTATCTGAAAGGTATCAGAGGTTTTGATATCAATGCACTCTATGAAGCCATGGTGAAAGGATCTGCAAATGAAGGCCCATTGCCTACCTTGGGCAGAAATGGCGCAAAAGATTATATTACCTTGGGCTATGTTCCAGCTGATAGATTTGGTGGAAGTGCAGCCAAGACCATGGAATATGCATATGCTGATTTCTGTTTGAATCAAATGGCAATCTCTTTAAAAAGACCCCAATCCGAGTCGGATACTTTTGCAAAGCGTTCTCAGTATTATAAGAATATTTTCGATCCTACAATGAAACTCATGCGGGGCAAAAAAAGCGACGGCAGCTTTGATCCAAAATTCAATCCTTTTGCATGGGGCAACGAATTTGTTGAAGGGAATAGCTGGCATTATAGCTGGAGTGTGTTTCATGATTTTGCAGGATTGTCCAAACTAATGGGTGGCGACAAACAACTGGAAAAAATGCTGGACAGTGTATTTGTACTTCCTCCTGTTTTTGATACAACATATTACAGGGCTACCATCCATGAAATGGCAGAGATGCAGGTAATGAACATGGGGCAATATGCCCATGGAAATCAACCAATTCAGCACATGCTATACATTTATGATTATTGCGGTGCTCCCTGGAAAACTCAATATCATGTGCGTGATGCCATGGATAAGTTATATAAACCCACTGCTGATGGATATTGTGGTGATGAGGACAATGGACAAACATCCGCTTGGTATGTATTCAGTGCCATGGGCTTTTATTCAGTTTGCCCCGGAAGCAATCAATATGCCATTGGCTCTCCCCTGTTCAAAAAAATAACCATCAACCTGGAAAACGGAAAAATATTTTCCATCCAGGCTCCTGAAAATGGGCCAAACAAGGTCTACATCCAGAATACTTTGTTTAATGGAAAAACATTTAATTACAATTATATCAAACATGAGGATATTTTGAAGGGAGGAGTGCTTAGATTTGATATGTCTGACAAGCCCAATAAAAATAAAGGCATCAATAAGTCATCCTATCCATATTCATTTTCTAATTATCAGTAAACCATTTATGTTTAAAAAATATTGTTTAATCGCTGCGTCATTGTTTGTAACTGCATTTGCCATGTCGCAAGATGATGTTGAAAAACGTATTCAAACAGACCTTATTCTTGCAGAAGATGGAACTACCATTCAAATTGAACAGGGTAGTTTTCACATCAGCAAAAGCCTTTCGTTGGATGGTAAAAAGAATATTGTCATTCGTGGCATGGGAATGGATAAGACAATTCTTTCATTTAAAGATCAGGTGGCAGGTGCTGAGGGAATCCGGGTAACCAATTGTGAAAATGTTATTTTGGAAGATATGACTGTGCAGGATTCCAAAGGCGATCTTATCAAAACAATGCATGTAAAAGGAATTACATTCAGAAGGGTAAAGGCAGAATGGACAGGCAAGGTATCTGAGAAGAATGGAAGTTATGCACTATATCCTGTTCAGTGTGATGGAGTTACCATCGACAGTTGTATTGCCATAGGTGCATCAGATGCTGGAATATATGTAGGACAATCGAAGCACATTGTAGTTAAAAATTGTACTGCTATAAACAATGTGGCAGGTATCGAAATTGAGAATTCATTGAATGCAGAAGTATATGATAATCTTGCTACTGGAAACACCGGTGGAATATTGGTATTCGATTTGCCTAACCTGGTTCAAAAACGCGGTGGTTTTGTGAAAGTATATCATAACAAAATCATTGAAAACAACCATGTCAATTTTGCACCAAAAGGAAATATTGTAGGCAAAGTACCTATGGGTACCGGCATAATGATTTTGGCAACCAGCCATGTGGATATTTATGAAAACGAAATCATTCGCAATAAAACAATGGGCATGGGCATCATTAGTTATTACATGACTGAAAACAAGATAAAGGATAAAGAGTATTATCCGTATCCAACTGCTATTTATGTTCATGACAATAATTTTGAAAGAAAGCATCGCAGGGTTCCGATGAAAGGAAGATTCGCACAGATATATTATTTCAAGTTAAAGTTTGGCAGAAATGTTCCCAATATCATTTATGATGGAATTGTGGATAAGAAAAATCTCGATGACAATGGACATGTAAAAGATGAATTTAAGATCTGTATCAGTGGAAATAAAAACGAAACATTTGCAAACATTGATGCCTGGAATGATTTCAAAAATATTTCAAGAGATGTAACTGTGTATAATTGTAAGTCGGATAAAAAATGAGAAGAAGAATATTCATTTACGGGATAGGAATTGTTTTGTTGGCATGTTCTTTTGTTGTTTCCATC
>CANFHO010000079.1 GCA_947447005.1 Chitinophagaceae bacterium | reverse complement strand
CTACCGCACCAGTTCCCCAAAAGGGATTGCAAATATAGGCATCCTCTATTAAAAAACCATAGGCTTTTTGCATTATTCAATCAGAAATTCATGAAAACCACCAAAATACAATCCCTTTTTCTCTTTTCAGTATCTTTCACTCAATGAAAATTGCTCTCTCATATACCATCCTCCTGGTTACCTTCCTGACATCCTGTATCGGACCATCCCATATACCGCATCATCCAACCAATCCTAACCCCACAACAGGAACCGATTTCTATAAAACAACCGCCGCTTATACCTGGAAACAACGCGACTCCCTCTTCCTTGATCAATTCAATAATGGTTCTGTTCCGAAACATTATTTCTCCTTCAAAAACATCCGTTTCAATTTCATTGACTCCCTCAATAAATCACATCAATTGAAAATGATTGTCGCAAAAGATTATGCGATGATCGGTTCTGAATCGGATTGGGCCCGCGTTCCCCTCACACCCATCGCTGCTCAAATCATGGCCGACTCACTCCACTGCTTTCTGCCTACCAGAAAATTGGTCGATATCATCCACCAACAGAGCAAAGTGAAATTGGAACCCGTTCCCATGTATGCTTTCCGCGATAGCACCGTTACCATGTGGCAACATCACCTGATCATCGAAGGACAAAGAAAAGGTAAACATGGTTTGATCAGCGGTATCAAAAAGGATGTCGTGATCTGCAGCATCAACGCACTGAAAAACAAACAAAATCGTGTTGCGATTTATGGATGGTACAAATCAGATGGCAAACCGATTCAACCACTGTACACCGGACATGTAAACTGGTATGCAGATTACAGCCACGGCGCCAGAATGATTTATCGAAAGATGAAAGTTGATGGAAAATGGCGCGACTATTCATCCATTCTTCAAGATCCATTGTTGCGAAAAGCAATTTCAGATGAAGAAGGTGAAATGATGTTGCGATACTGATTTCAATTACATTTTGATCATTGAATGTTTGCCAGAACTTAATGTGGTAAACTTGCTTCTGTATTCAAGAACGTGATGTGTGATGAAGAAACAGGTTTGAATAACAATGAGCTGAACATATACAAATCATTGCTCCATACACTGAATTCATGATCGCCTGGCTCCAGGTACAACACATGCGATATCTCTTTACTTTTTAAATAATCGTGTGTTCGTGTACTAAAATTCAACAACCTGTCCTTGATACCACAGGAAATCCACAGTAGTTGCAAGGCAGCTTTTGTTTTAGCAGGATCAGGCACCAGCTCTGCTGGTAATTTTAAATTGGGTGCAGATGAAAATCCACCTACCCATGCAAATTGATCAAGGTGAGATAAACCAAAATTCAATGATTGACCTCCGCCCATCGACAACCCAGCTATGGCCCTGTCCAGTCGAGATGTTTTTACTGGATAAGATTTCTCAATGAATGGAATCAGGTCTACCAACAAATCTTGTTCAAAAGTGGAAAAGGCTTTTACCCTAGCACTGTCAAAAATATTTCCAATTACCCGATCATCTTTCATGGCTCTTCCATTGGGCATCACAACAATCATTTCTTCCAACATATGATTTGCATACGCATTATCCAGGATTGCTTTGGCTTTGCCTCCCACCAACCATTCCTTATGATCTCCTCCAATGCCATGCAGCAAATACAAAACCGGATATTTTTTTGATTTGGAAAACCCTGGAGGTGTGTACACAAGTGCTTTTCGAATGGTATCTACTGTTGATGATGGATATACAATCGTGTCAAGTTTGCCCAATCGGATGTCAAGACGAACAGAATCAAAACCAAGAGGTGCTCTCTTGATGAATGTCTGTGACATAGAATAAATGGAAACTGAAATGAAACAAAAAAGAAATCCTGCTTTTTTAATGTTCATATGCGTTTGATTGAATCGTGATACAATTGGAACGGAATACTATTTTTGATAGATCAGCATCTTGCTGGCCCAAGGAATAAATGTAGAGAAATTAGGGGCATCTGTATGTCCACCATCATGCTGCCTCCATGCCAACTGTCCATCCAACAACCCAGTTAACACCGGTGGCATTTTCTCTTTCATATAATCATTGCTAACACCCAAATCTTTGGCGCCTAATAATTTGAAAACAGAACCAGCTGCCACTGTGGCCATATAACTTCCCGTTTGATCCAGCCACTTGGCATCACCTTTTTCAGGAATACCATAACTGATGAATACTGCCCGTGGAGCGCAGAGTGCAATCAACTCATGCGAATCTACTTTCAAATCACAACCTGTTTTCCTGCCAAACGAAGACTCTTCTGCTCCATACTTCAAATAATTTCCCGCCATCCAATGATACTCACCTCCACCTGAAAGGTTTTCAACCGCTTCACCAAACACCCTTCGATGCGGCGTTGCACCTCCTTTTCCTGATGAACCAATGAGTCCCACGGCAAAACGCGATTCAAACGCCATGGTTACCAATGCAGCTTTACCATACCTTGACACTCCTTCGATACCCACCTTCTTTGCATCCACCAACGGATCAGTTTCCAGATAATCCAATCCGCGTGCAGCGCCCCAAGCCCATGCACGCAAGGATCCCCAATCTTCCGGCTTCCGTGGTTGTCCCTGATTACACAAACCAATGATTCCCCTGGTGAGTCCGGCTCCATTATCCGCCTGAATACTGTTTGTTTCTATTACACAATATCCCCAACCGGCTGCAAGCAAACGTTCCTGAGGTGTTAGCTCCGAATCCGCCTTCGGCGGAGCAAAAAAGTTTGGTGCTGGCAATCGCGTAATGGGTTGATAAGCGGGATATTTATCAAAGATGGCTTTCAAACTGGGATCCTGTTGAATCATCATGCTCTTGAAGGCATCATTGATTTTTTCCATTTCATCTGGCATGGGTTGTGCTGGTGCCGGAAAAGATGGTCTGCCACTAAACATCATCAATACAGGTACCGAAGCTTTTACATTCGTTGGTACCACCAACATCATATTGATATCTACATTGATCAATGGATATGCGCTGTTGTCTACATGTCCTACGAGCATTTTTACAACCACAGGTATGCGATTGATCATTTCACGATCCACCGCTTTTACTGTCCAGCGAACACTCGGAATATGTTTAGGCAATCTTCCATATACTTCCTTTTCAAAATCTTCCAGAAGTTCGGGTCTACGCTGCTTCCACCAGGTAGATGCATCAGTAACAGGGTTCCCGTTTTTCAAGGTCAGTGCATCCGGAAGCTGAGGACAGGGATTGGCCAAGGCCTCATCGTAATTGGCATGATCAGGAGATGAGTCACTTCCACTGCGACCAGGTCTGAGTTTGGTGATTCGCAATTGCTGCTTCATGTTATCATGATCCTGCTGTGCAGTGAACATAGTGAGCTTGGGATACTTGCTGCTGTCGATAGGATTGTTTTGCGCAACAGATGCATACACCATCGATAATAGAAGAAACAGGGATAAATATTTTTTCATGGCAGACTATCGTTTATTAAATGTAAGGGAGATATTCCAGTAAATGGTTTCTATGCTATTTAGATGTATTTATGGAAGATATCTTTTTCTTGCATGCGAAAATTCTTAACATGAGTAACATTATTCGTGTATTTTTTACCCGTTGATTGCTGTGGTTTATGTTGCCTAATCTTACATTAAAATTGTATCTTCAAATCAATAAGAAATTTTTAAAATTCTTAAACACTTTCAACCTCTTCAACTTCTCATGAACTCCAACACTTTCGACGCAATTGTAGTAGGCTCTGGTATATCAGGCGGATGGGCTGCTAAAGAACTTACTGAACGTGGACTTCAAACACTTCTTCTTGAACGTGGAAGGAATGTGGAACATATTAAAGATTACCAGGGAACCGAAAAAGATCCTTGGGAATTGGATCATCGTAACAGAAAAACTCTGGAGCAAAAAAATAATTCGCCTATCCAAAGCAAATGCTATGCATTTGATGAAGTGTCTGGAAAGTTTTTCGTGAACGATAATGAAAATCCATACACACAAGTGAAGCCATTCGATTGGATCCGTGGTAACCATGTAGGCGGTCGCTCGCTGATGTGGGGACGTCAATGTTATCGTTGGAGCGATCTGGATTTTGAAGCCAATGGCAAAGATGGTCATGGTACCGACTGGCCTATCCGTTACAAGGACATAGCACCATGGTATAGTTATGTAGAAAAATTTGCCGGCATCAGTGGTTCACGCGACGGACTACCACATCTTCCGGATGGAGATTTCTTCCCAGCCATGGAGATGAACTGCGTTGAACAAATGGTGGCTGATAATCTGAAAACTAAAATGGGGCGACCAATGATTATTGGTCGATCTGCCAACCATACCAAAAAAATTGGAACACGCGGACCCTGTCAGTTTCGCAACAAATGCCACCAGGGATGTCCATTTGGCGGCTACTTCAGCTCTAACTCTGCAACTATTCCTGCTGCATTTGCCACAGGAAACCTCACACTTCGCCCCAATGCAATCACCACCGAAGTGATATATGACAAAGAAACTGGTCGCGCCAAAGGTGTTCGCATACTCGATGCAGAAACCATGAAAACAGAAGAATATTTTGCGAAAATTGTATTCCTCAATGCATCCACATTGGGAACAACGCAAATTTTGTTGAACTCTGTTTCTGAAGCGTTCCCTAACGGATTTGGTAACAGCAGTGAGCAGGTAGGTCATAACCTGATGGATCATCATTATGGTGTTGGTGCAAATGGAACCTATGATGGTCATCTCGACAAATATTATTATGGTCGCAGACCAAATGGAATTTATATTCCACGCTTCCGCAACCTCGATGGTGGTTCTTCTGCCGGATATCTGCGTGGATTTGGTTACCAGGGTGGTGCTTCAAGAGGTAAACTATCTTCTGAGAATATAGGAGAGGAACTCAAGAATGCTTCTACCGAACTCGGTGAATGGTCGATGGGATGGGGCTCTTGGGGTGAACATCTTCCATATTATGAAAATAAGGCTACACTTAACAGAGAAAAGAAAGATAAGTGGGGTTTGCCTACGCTTGACATTGATTGCGAATTTAAAGACAATGAATTGAAGATGCGTGTGGATATGAAGAACAGTGCTGCAGAGATGTTGGAAGCAGCTGGTATCAAAAATGTCAAGACATACGATAACATGCCTGCACCAGGTTTTTGTATACATGAAATGGGAACCGCTCGTATGGGCAAGGATGCAAAAACATCTGTTCTCAACAAGTGGAACCAAATGCATGATGTAAAGAATGTATTCATCACCGATGGGTCTTGCATGGCATCTTCTGCTTGCCAGAATCCATCCGTAACCTACATGGCACTAACTGCTCGCGCAGTGGATCATGCAGTAGGGGAGATGAAGAAGGGGAATATTTAAACAGCCTTTTTAACAGCCAGGCACGAATCCCTTGTCCCTAGCTGTTTTCAAACCTCCCCCCATACTTCAAACGAAAAGATAAGGGTGAATAGAGATAAGATAATTTTCTCTATTCACCCTTATTTTTTATCTCAGTTGGTTCTTTCAACCACCCCTCACTCCTAACTTGTGACTTGTCACTTGTAACTGAGTTTTCTCAACCACCCCTCACTCGCTTGTGCCTTCGGCACTTCGCTCGGAGCCCCTCCTATCCCAGACGAGTCGCGCTTTGCGCGCCTGTCTGGGCAGGAGGGGAAGTCTTTAAAACGAAAAGTGAAGAAAGAAAAACGAAAAAAGAAACAGCCAATAGTATGTTTTTTACATCTTGGTTTTTTAAGACAAGTTTGGAAAGCTATTTCACTTTTCACTCTTCGTTCTTCACTTTTCTCTTGTTATAAACTTCCCCTCCTGCCCAGACAGGCGCGCAAAGCGCGACTCGTCTGGGATAGGAGGGGCTCCGAGCGAAGTGCCGAAGGCACAAGCGAGTGAGGGGTGGTTGAGAAAATATTATAGGCAAGAAGGCAAAGAGTGAGACCTGCCCACCTACGGTGGGTAAACCTGCCGTTAGGTAGTGTTGGTTGAAAAATATTATAGACAAGAAAGTAACAGATGAATTTTCTTTAATTTCACTATCCATTATTACTCTCATCATTCGAACCACCATCTTCACTCTTCTTATCTTTCTTAAACTCCAACTTTCCGAACCTCCATGAAAAACTGATTCCAAAAGATCTGGAAGGAATGTAACGTATGATACTTGAATTGAAATTGGGACCTGAGATGATGGTTCCCTGTTTGATGTATAAACCAAACGGATTGTTTGCTACCAATCCTATGCTTCCCTTTTTGTTATTGAATGGACGCTTGAACGCCAAACTATATGAACTGAACGAAGGATATTTTCCCTGTATTTCATTTCTGGCTGAATTGAAATTCCCAAACAATTCAGAAAACAGATTCTTGTTGAATTTGTATGTAATATTGATGGTTGACCTGAAGTTGTTGCTGTAAGCATTGTATTTTGAATCAATGCTGTTCAATATCCTCCGGTAATAATAAAATACATTGGGCCTGAAACTCAACTTATCATTGACCTTCAAATCAGCATATATATTCACTCCCCAGTTTTCCTCGAAACCAATATTCTCACTCCTGCTTACATTCACATTATAATAAGTGCTGTCGCCAACCTTGTAACTCGGATAATATTTTACATAGGGCTGAATATCCCTCTTTGATCCCCTATAAAACAATTGAAACATGAAGCTTCCCTTATCCTTAATCTGTTGGTTGTAGGACAATTCTATCCTGTTTCCATACTGCGGTAAAAGAAATGGATTTCCCAAAAACATGTTTTTAGGATCTGAAACATTCACAATCGGATTCAACTCTTCTGTTCCTGGTCTTCTGAGCCTTCTGGTATAATTCAACTTGATGTTCCGGTCGTCATCAATCTTATGCATCATGAAAAGAGAAGGAACGAAATTATCATATACAGGTTTTATCTGCTGTGCTTGAATAGAATGGTATTCAGCACTGATATCCGTATGCTCGTGTCTTCCGCCAATTTTCATATCCGTTTTTTTTGTCAATGAAAATTCCAATTCAGCATACAATGCAGAAACTCCCTGCTTATAATCGAGACTGTTTGATAAATATGGATTAGGCGATAGTGGTGTTTTTGTATTTGCAGTTGAAACATTCGACAAACTATTGATATGAATGCCTGAATACTTTCCACCCACATTTAGTTTCAAGGCTTTATTCAATGGCTCTCCATAATCCATTTGAAATTCGTAAACTCTATCACTGGGCTTATTAAAGGAAACACTTCCAAAATTTAATGTATTGGTCAATACAGCATATTGCATGGCTTTAGAAGTGGAATGATTGTTATTTGTTCCTGTATTGAACAAAATTTCAAACTCCCGATCTTCCTTTGTAAACGTACGCTTGTAATTAGCACTGATATTGCTTCCACTTCCTCCCCAATTTCCTTCTGACAAACTATGGATCATATATTGACTCAGCAAGCTTCCATTGCTCATATTTGTAGTGAACTTCTGATCATTTGCGCCACTTGAAATGGATTGATAATTATTTCGTGTAAATGATGCTGTGAAACTATTTTTCTTTTTGAAGGTCCAATCCAAATTCACACCTGCATTTCCACCATGTCTTTTTACATCACTGCTTCCATTCTGATCCATGATCATGGTGGTTTGATTCGCCACATCCTGTGTAACCCTGTCAATTGTTTTAGGAGTAGCTGCAAGCAGATTGGCATTCTTTGACATGAAAAAGTTTATCCCAAAATTTTTGTCGCGCACATTCGCATTGATAGAACCATTTTCAATCCTGGTACCCACACTTCCATTGATACTGGCATTATACCCTCTTGCCCTGCTATGTTTCAAAATAATATTGATGATGCCACCCAATCCTTCTGCATCGTATTTTGCACCAGGACTTGTAATCACTTCAATCTTACTGATCTCACTGGCTGGAATAGCCTGTAATACATCATTGATACTTGAACCATATGCGATGGATGGTTTCCCATTGATTAAAAACCGGATACCGCCCGACCCACCAAGTGAAACATTGCCATCAATATCTACCGAAACCATTGGTATTTTCTTCAACATATCTGTAGCCACTCCGCCTTGAGAACTGATATCATTCTCAGCATTGAAAACCATCTTGTCGATTTTATTCTCAATCAATTTCTTGTTTCCACTGATATTAATGGTTTGCAATTGAACAACGGATGTTTGCATTTTCAACTTACCGATATTGATCTTAAGATGGGTTTGATCAATCAACAAACTATCAAACGAAAGTGATTTATAACCTACCGCTTCAATTTTTAATGTGTATTTTTCTGCTGCAAGTTCTTTTAAGGTAAATGACCCTTGCCCATTGGTAATGGAACCCGTAACCAGCTTTACCTGATCCTTTTTAAAAATACTGATTGTAGCGTATTCAATGGGTTTGAGGGTCTCTGCATCCAATACAGTACCACTGATTTGTCCTGAGTTTGTGCTTTTGATGGATTCTTGTGCAATGGAGCAAAAATAAAACAACAACAAAAATGCAATAAATGACCCCTTTCTCAACATGTCCGTAAATATGAATTTTAGTGCCCGTTTGAAGAGCGTGTGTTAAAGATTAGATGGTATTTGACTAAGATTCTTGCTGTAATATATGAAGGCCATCAAAAAGAAAATATTCTTCAAAAATACTTAATTCTTTTTTAAGGATAAATTAAGGAGCATACGTCGCAAGCATATAGTTCCTGAACTCATCCAACTATTTAAATTGCACCTCATTCATCTTTAACTCAATACCATGTCCAAGCTTCTATATCTTGTTATTCCATTCATGCTGATCAATTTTTCATTTGCCCAAAAAGCTTATCAAGTAGAACAACATTTCAGCATCAAAAGTGCTGGTGGCTGGGATTACCTCATGGCAGACCCAACCTCGGACAGATTATATGTTTCTCATGGCAATCAGGTAAATATTCTTAATAAATCTACTGGTGATTCTATCGGCATCATCGAAAATACCCCTGGCGTTCACGGAATTGCGATTATCAAAAAATTGAACAAGGGATATACAAGCAATGGCAGAGGCAACAATGTTTCCGTTTTTGATTTGAACACCTTAAAAACAACCGGTCAAATTGCTACAGGTGAAAATCCTGATGCAATTATGTACGACCCCTTTAGTGGAAAAATAATTACATGCAATGGAAGGTCGAAAGACCTTACGATTATTGACCCTATTGAGGCAAAACCAATTGCTACCATTCCGGTTGGCGGTAAACCCGAAACAGCGGTTTCGGATAATAAAGGAAAACTCTATGTCAATGTGGAAGATAAAAATGAAATTGCTGTGATTGATTTGAAAAGCATGACAATGATTGATCATTGGAGCCTGCTTCCAGCAGAAGAACCAACGGGTTTGGCAATCGATACCAAACTAGGATTGCTTTTTGCCGGATGTGATAAAAAACTCGTTATCATACAAACTGAAACAGGTAAAGTTGATAAAATGATTGAAATAGGAGAAGGATGTGATGGCGTTGCATACGACCCTGCATTGAAAACCGTATTCACATCAAACGGCTCAGGTACCATGAGTATTGTCAAAGCCAATACCAAGGGTGAATTCAGTCTCTCTCAAACACTGAATACAAAAAAAGGAGCAAGAACCATTTGCAATGATCCATCAACGCATCTTGTTTATTCGCCCACAGCTGAATTTGAATCTCAGGAACCAAATGACCGCAACAGACCAAAAATGATTGCTGGTTCATTTCAGATACTGGTGATTAAATAAGTTGCTGAAATTGCAACACGCATTTTATTTCACTACTTTAGTGAAGAAATCCAACCACCATGAGTGATATGCATCTCCACCTGGAAGAACATGTAAAAAGCAGCGACCTGCTTACGGATATTGTTATTGGTATGAGCGATGGACTCACTGTTCCATTTGCACTGGCTGCAGGTTTGAGCGGGGCTGTGCAAGACAATGTAAACCTGGTGTGGATTGCTGGTATAGCTGAAATATGTGCAGGTTCTATTGCCATGGGACTGGGTGGTTACCTCGCAGGAAAAACCGAACAGGATCATTACAAAAGTGAGTTGAAACGGGAGTATTGGGAAATAAATCACAAAAGACAGTTTGAGATTGATGAGGTTAAACAGGTATTCCTGGAATGGGGATTGAGTGAACAAGTTGCTGATGAGGCCACCAATGAAATCATCAAAGATGATAAAAGATGGGTTGACTTCATGATGAAATATGAACTTGGATTGGAAGAGCCCAATCCCAAAAGAGCCAGTAAAAGTGCTTTCAATATTGGCTTGAGCTATATCGTTGGAGGCTTGATTCCACTCACCCCTTATTTCTTTGTATCTGATTCACTAACCGGATTGAAAATATCTGCCATCATCACATTGATGTGCTTATACATCTTCGGATACTTCAAAAGCAAGATGACGGGCGTAAACCCTTGGTCGGGTGGATTGAAGGTAATGCTGATTGGTGCTGTGGCAGCAGCATTTGCTTTCGGTCTTGCAAAATTAATTGAGGGATAAATAGCGTGCATTGTTCATGATACAGGTTGTCTTATAAGTTGTTTCTCGTAACTTGTAGATATAAGCATGAACCAAAGTACTTATAAACTTACATTCCTCTCCTGTCTTGGGATCGTAATCGGATCTGTAATTGGCAGCGGCATTTTTGTAGTGCCCTCAATAATGATTTCTACCCTGCCTTCCCCCATACTTATTTTCCTGGTTTGGATTCTATCAGGTATTGTTTCAATCATTGGAGGATTGGTGGTAGCTGGCATGGGGATGGCTTATCCGGAAGCAAACGACTTATTGGATTATTTCAAAGTACTTTTTCCAAAATGGGTTCCTTTTGTATTTAATATCATTTCGAACTGGATTGTAAATACGTGTGGCACTGTAGCCATTGCATTCATGTTTGCAGAATATTTCGGATACTTTTTCCATATGAATACGATAGGACACAAGATCACAGCCATCATGCTCGTGCTCTTTTTAACCTATATGAACACCAGAAATATGAAAGTGGTGGACCGGTTTCAGATTTTTTTTACTTCCATCAAAGTAGCTGCCATACTCATTCTCATCGCATTGTTGCTTATCCCAGGTAAAGGTGATTTTAATAATTTCAGGGCTTCTGAAAACATCCAACATTGGAGTACCTTGAAAATCATAGGTGCATGCATTGCAGCATGTACTGGTGCATTGAATGCATTCGACGGATGGTATATGGTGAGCTATATGACGCGTGAAGTGCAGGGTGGTGTGAAAACAGTAAGCAAATCTATTGTTGCCGGATTATCAATATGCATGGTACTCTATTTGCTTGCAACTTTTGCGGTGCATTTTAATTTAACAATTGAAGAAGTTGCTTCATCAAAATTGGTGGCTGTAACAGCACTTGAAAAAGTAGTTGGTGAATGGGGTTCAATATTGATTAGCATTTTTGTTTTGATTTCCACATCAAGCGGTGTTAATTCAAACCTGATTGCATCTTCAAGGTTGCTTGCCAATTCTTCATCACAAAAAATGTTCTTCCCCTATTTCGCAGCATTGAATAATAAAGGTATTCCAAAACGCGCATTCTGGCTGATCTTCAGCTATGATGCCATCCTTATTGCAACCGGAACATTTGAATTTTTTCTGGATACAACACTGTTTTTTGTTTGGATTTTTGTGACCACGCTTACAGCAGGTTTTTTGTACATTTTTATAAAAAGAAAAATAAGCATACCATCATTGCCACGGATTCCGATGATCATTGCGTGTTTGGTACTGATTGTTTTTGGATTGATGTATCTGGGGAGCTTCTTTTTCGCACTATAAAAATACGCCGTTTGAAATGCTATTTTTTCAAACTTTTTATCCTCGTATAGAATTCTATTACTTTGTTATTATCTACATCAGATGGAATCATCTGATAAAAATCATCGTCGCCATCAAACACTACATTCAACACAATCTGCTTATCAATGATGGATGCATAGGTTGAAAAAAGATTGGTTTCAGTGATTTGGTCTTTCTTAAAATCAAAATGTCCGAAACCGAATCCACTCCTGAGTTTTGAACTATCTGTATTGCTGTGCATGTCCTGCACAAACATGAAATAACCTTTGTGGAATATTTTATACTGAACACGATCCTCGAACAAGGAATCTGCACCAACAACTTTACAATAACGTTTTAATTTCCAAATGCCATCCATGGGTGATGAGCCTACAGCTGGAATAGAAACATACTGCTCCACCAATTTTGTTGGCATGCCATTAATCTTCATTTGATCAATGGTTTGCTTATAGCCCGTTTCCCCTTTCTCCACCTTGAGCTTAAACACATATGGTGTGTCCAGTGCAGAAGTCGAATACATATTGTGTTCCAACAATTGATCACCCTTTGTTTCATAGAATCCAATACCAAAAGATGCGGTAGAATCATCTTTCAAATTGGTATAAGCATAAAACTCATCTGTATAAATCTTCACCTGATTCTGATCCGCATAAAACGTATCAATCATCGGATTTTTCATGCTCTTGCTTTCAATGCGAAAGACGCCTGAAATAGGGGTGTCCTTTTTAGCTTCATTACATGAAAACATCACGTACACAAAGAGCAAGATTATGAAGGTATTTCTCATATTGTGTATATGTTATTTAGCAATAATCGGAACGGTGATATTGATGAGGATATAAAAAAACAAGGTAATGCAGAATGTAATCCACTGCGTGTAATTAGACAACTCCTTATTCTCACGTGTGTAAAATCTTAGAATTGTTTGATCACACATGATAATGAAAATGGTTACCAAACTAATGATGTCAACAAACTCAGCAATGGATACTGAAGATGTTTCAGGAATGTTTCTGGTCAATACATAGTTATTGGCAGCAGTTGTAAAAAGGGCACCAACCGTAATCCTCAGCTTATCGGTCTTCTCTGCATAAAAAGACAGGAATGCAATCATTACCGATACCAATAATACAGTAAATAATTTGGCATAATATCCATACCCCTCCCGCTCAATCTTCATACCAAAACGATATTGATTGAATGTTTTTGTAGCATTCATCTTTTCACCCGGATCGCCGTATGCCGATTGATACGTATGCAGACTGGATGAAGCCATTCTTTCCCCTTTAACATATCCATTGATCTTAACGCGACTGCTGATCTTAGATGAAATCAAATCCGGTACAAATTTCAATTGATTTGCATCGAGTTCTGTATGTTCAATGGCTATATGCAAAAAATGCTTATCCATGGGGAAGGCATTGGGACTGAAAAACTGCGTACTGCTTGCCCTTACATAATACAGAACATACGCTGATTTTTTATCCGATGAGATCTTATAATTGACGATCTCTGCATCACTGATTTGTCCGTTGACAATTTTAAAAGGAAGATTAACTGGTACTACTGTTTTTTTACCCAACGAATCCAGATTTTCAAATTCAATGACTGTAGGATCCCACTTGAACCATTGATAAAATTCATAATCCCATTTGGACCTTGGAAGTTCAAATGAAATCACGCGTTCCAAATATGAACCTGCAACTACTACGTGCGCGTTTGAGGTATTAATCGTTGAACTCGGTTTAATAGGATCTGCATTTTCTATCAAATCAGGATATATACTTGAAATCAGGGCGTTTTCCCTTTGTTTGATGATATTATGCACTGTCGAAATACACAGAAAGAATAGATATACATATATACCAGCAAGCAATAAGCCCCAAATACCCGCTTTGATCTTGTTTTTATCCATAATTCCCTAAAAGGCAAAAATACAAATTCAAAAAGGTTATTTCAATATTAAGCTATTGTTAAGCTGAATACGTTAGGTCTTGGAACGAAAGAACCCTGTGATTTGGTTTTGGGATTCTGATTTCTGATATTTGACATTCAACTTCTGCATATGAAAAAAATTATAGGCTTCCTCATGGCCACAGTCATCCTCCTTCCTATCGCTGCGTGGTTCCTCGGAACCCCACCCAATGATGTTCAATGGTCAATCTTAAAAGATACTTCCTGGATTGTTGCAGGTGTCATTGCATATACCTTCATCGTAGGACAAATC
Source organism: Chitinophagaceae bacterium (assembly GCA_947447005.1). GTDB lineage: Bacteria > Bacteroidota > Bacteroidia > Chitinophagales > Chitinophagaceae > Pollutibacter. The sequence goes on along the minus strand of CANFHO010000079.1, from coordinate 1,151 downwards.
ACAGGAAACAACTCTCAGGTAGATAAACTCTGGAGTATTGTGCCTGCACCGTATGCCTGGTATATGACCTGGAAAGGTGGAATGGATGAAAGAATGATATTGATGTCGGTGCTGGTAACCATCTGGGCAGCGCGACTCACCTTCAACTTTGCCCGCAGGGGTGGTTACAGCTGGAAATTCTGGGCTGGCGAAGAAGATTACCGTTGGGAAGTGCTTCGCAAGCGCCCGGGTTTCAGCAATCCCATTGTCTGGATGTTGTTCAATCTGCTCTTCATCTGTTTTTATCAGAATGCATTGATTTTTTTATTTACCGTTCCGGTGATATCATCTTTGTCAACACAGGCTTCCCCACTGAGTTTGATGGATTACACATTAGCAGCTATTTTTATTGGATTGGTGGTGATGGAATTCATCGCAGACCAACAACAGTATAATTTTCAGCAAGAGAAATACCGTCTCATTCATGCAAATGAAGATCTTGGCGAATATGCAGATGGCTTTGTTCAAACAGGACTCTGGTCAAAAATGAGGCATCCGAACTATTTCGCGGAACAAACCATTTGGGTGGTATTCTATCTGTTCAGCGTTTCCGCCACCGGCGAATGGCTCAACTATACCATAGCAGGATGCATTCTTTTGATCATTCTCTTCAAAGGAAGTTCTGATTTCTCCGAAGAGATCTCTGCGAAAAAATATCCAAAGTACACAGATTATCAAAAGAGAGTTGGGAGGTTTTTGCCGAAAATATAACCCTTCAGTTGCCTAAAGGCAACGGAATAGTGGAAAAGTGGAGTTGTGGAAAAGTGGTCTGATCGAGTGGCTTAACAAACTTAATTCTTCAGCCCCGAAGGGGCTTGAAACCTGCCTGCCGACAGGCAGGATGTTGCCGTTGGCTTCAGCCGATCAAACTAAAAATAGAAACATGTTTTTGTCGGGCAATCTGTATTCAGCCCCGAAGGGGCTTGAAACCTGCCTGCCGACAGGCAGGATGTTGCCGTCGGCTTCAGCCGATCAAACTAAAAATAGAAACATGTTTTTGTCGGGCAATCTGTATTCAGCCCCGAAGGGGCTTGAAAGTGTTGCCGTCGGCTTCAGCCGATCAAACTAATAACAGAAACATGTTTTTGTCGGGCAATCTGTATTCAGACCCG
>CANFHO010000078.1 GCA_947447005.1 Chitinophagaceae bacterium | reverse complement strand
GATAGCAATTATACAGCATTGACGAGAAGCAGTGGTATGTACAGAATTGGCGAGTATCAGATTGATATGTCGAAGTTCAAAGATGTGAAATCAGTGGATCGAAAATATAGTTTTGCAACCGGACTCACATATGTAGCACTCATACGGGTTAATGGATCAGATGCCATGGGTGATGAACTCAAGTATGATACAACAGTGCTTTTGGGATCGAAGCCTTCTACATATGTGTCAGCAGAAACATCCAAGGATCCAACTCCATGGAAATTCAAACTTTTCAATGAGGGCTTTGGAAATGATTGTCCACCAGGTGTTTGCACCCATTATTTTATTGCCATCAATACCATGAATGAATTGATCACTGCGATGAATCTTGAGCAGTTGAAAAACATCATTCCGGTCATCAAGAAACCTGCTGATGCAGCGTTGTTTGTTCGACAAGATATAGTGAGCATGGATGCTAAGTATGCCAAAACAAAAGATGGTTTTCTTGTGTTGGTGAACAGAACCATCACTGAGTGCCCGATTGATTATGCCGATATTTTATTTCATGTAAGCACAAAGGGCGAACTCAAACAGTTGGGTATGGTGATTACGAAGAAGACAGCTTTATGCCATTAAAAAAGTGAAAAGAGAAAAGAGAAGGGAGAAAAAAGAAACAGCCATAAAACAACCTACTAGCAACAAGCTACAAGAAAACAGCCATTCAATATCAAAAATGAAAAACTTGTCACTCGTAACTTGTAACTAGTTACTTCTCAACAACAATTTCATCCGCAAATATCCAGGCACCGGTGCCGGCAGCATGATGCCAGTATGGCGGTGATTTCATGTTGTTGCCAATCACGCGGACAAATCTTGCTTTCATATCTTTTTTCGCTGAAGCGAAATTTTGAATTTCATTGATCTTGCTTTCCTTGGTCAATGGATATTTGTTTTCTGCAACAGATACTTTTTCGAAATTGATTCCATCATGTGATATTTCAAATGAAACATCGAGTGGATAAAACACCACATGATTGGTGACCTGTAGAAAATTTATGGAAATCTGACTGAACGATTTTTCTTCGCCCAGATCGATTGTAGCATCCATGTGATCGAGGAATCCAAGCCAGTTCGCATAAAAACTCCATCCGCCGAAAGCCCCGTCAGTCAATGTTTGTGGGTCCTCCCTGGCATATTTAGTGGGCTTGTATTTCAGTGTAACTTTCGAACCTTTCGCTAAATTTTCTGAAGAGGAAGTTTGAATGAATGTATTGTATGCATGCAGATAATCATCCAGTGGCAATCCCATTTCATTGATGATTTTAACATTCGAATGCTTAGCTGCTTTTTCAAATCGATTGATGCGTGTGTTCAAACCTTGAATATCTGTCATGGGATATCCGGGTCTGTTCAATCGATAATATTCAAGCGTTGCAAAATCAACACCTATTCTTGCTGCATTGATTCGTTGTTGCATCGTGGTATCATATGCATATGTAGCAGAAGCCTCATCAAACAATGTGTTGTACTTTTTCAACTTTTCTTCATTCAACCAGGTATCAAATCCTTGTGATGGGTCACCATAGAGAAACAAATAAAATTTCGGATAGGATTGAATAGATCGATGTAAATCATTGATGTATTCTTTCACCAGTGATCCACTTTTACCATAGTATGCATCGGTGAATTCAGTCAGCACTGTTTGATAATCGAGAGATGGGTTCCACAATAATTTCGACATGAGCCAGGATCTGAGTTCAAACAATTCGCTGGGATTGTGAGAGTGTTGTTCAAATATCCATTTGGCATTGTTGTTGACAAACAAATTGATGTTGGGTTTTAGTGTTTCAATGTTGGGGAAGGGAGCGAGAAAATTGGTAAACTGTGTTGTATAATCCCATATTTGTAAAGTAGCACCCACACTGCTCCATTCTTTTAAATCGTTTTCAAAATCTTTGCTCTTTTCCGCAATCGGCGCACTTCTGTCGGCTTCAATGGAGCAGAGCGTAATCAAGACATTTTTCTCGGGACGAAGATGTTTGGGTGCATGTCGCGTATACTGATATGCAAGCGTAGAAATGGTTTTGTCGGGGAATGCTTTTGCAACGCGATTTACCAATCGAATCATGGTACCCGAGGGCGAACCTTCTGCTGCATCAAAGGCTGCACACCGATCGCAGGTGCAATATTGTGTGTTATCGTCCTGACTCACAGAGATTACTCCGCATTCGGGAAATCGTTTAAACAATGCTTCAACGGAATCACGGATGATATGATAGACGGTGTCATTCGATAAACAAAGTTGTGTTGGCAATCTTCTTCCGCGCACCAATGCGTAGTATTCAGGATGAGAAGCAAAGAATGTTTTTTCTGGCATGAACCTATGGAAACTATGGACCTTCGCTTCCTGAACAAACCCGGGAAATCCCGAAGTAGTCACCCTTCTTTTCGCAGCAAATTCTGGGTTGTCGTAAAACAATTTGGAATGAACGGTTCTTGTCTCCACTTTAGGATCATACACATAGTCCACAGAAAGTTGAATGGACTTTTTCCTTGGAATAAATTCCACCTGAGGTGCAAGAAACTTACAACCGATAAAATCTTCTAAAAAAACATATACCGATTCAAGTGTCTTGTATGTGGTGTTTCCGCATATCTGTAAACCATATTCGTTGGTCTTGATCGAGTATGCGTGATGCGACAAAGTTTGGTACTCGGGACAAGATTGTCCGATAAATATTTTTCGCAGGTATTTTGTTTTATCTCCATCATGTAATTCAACAACTTTCAACATAGCACCTGAAACCTTCTGCAAATAGGTTTGCAATGCATGAGCTGCTTTTGTTTCATTCGTATCAGCATGACTTGCTATGACTATGGTGTATTGACTTTTCCCATTTTCAATGATGGTTTGTTTGGTTGTTTGAGCAAGAGAAGAAAACACAAACACTAAACAGATAACACAAGAAATGAAGATTCGCATGATGTATTTTTTATTGTCTAACCAATGTCATTTCAGCTCCAGGTGCAAAGGTTGCAGTGATATATTCCGGATCTACTTGTATGCCCGATACCTTATTGATGTGTAATGGATTCAACAGATTGGTTGGCACTTTGATTCTGACGGTTCCACCTACTTCTGATTTGATGGTGATTTTTCGAATGACTCCTTTTTTCTTCGCGGCACTTACAAAAAATGCACCTTGTGTTCTGAGGTTGTCAAAAGAAACATCTTTCCATGCATCCGGAATCGCAGGTAAGACTTCAATAACATCTTCGTGTGATTGGATCAACATCTCTTGCAAACCTGCTGCAAATGCAAAATTTCCTTCCAGTGTAAATGGTCGATATTGAAACTTGGATAATCCCGATTTTGTTTGATCTCCATTGAGATGAAAACTATTGGTAGAGCAAAATGCTTTTGAAAAGATTTGCAATGCTTTTAAAGCCCCTTCACCATCTTTGGCATGTGCCTTCATGTTGGCTTCCCACGCATAAGAGTATCCGCACCAGTAATCGGGACCCACTTTATCGAGAAGTTTCAATGTGTTGGTGATGATCTGTTGATCGTTTGATCCATTGTTCCAGTTGATGATGCCCAAAGGATGAATGGCCATCATGTGAGAGAAGTGTCGGTGTGAAACATTGTATGGAAGCGAAGAAGCAAATTTCAATTCATTGTTTTCCGAAAGGGAGAATTCACCAAATTGATGCAGAATGGAATCCCAGTGTTTGGATTCGTTTGTCAACCCCAATTCTTTAGCAAGAGATGCTGCTGCTGAGAAATTGAATTTCATCAACGCCAGATCGTAGTTGGTGTTTTCATTGAACCAGGCAGAGAGAGAATTGTCATTGATCTCTGGACTAGAACTGATGGGAAGTTTTCGTTTACCTTTCTCATCAATTGATGTGATGTTTTCCAAAAACACCGATACATCTCGAATCCATGGATAGGCGCGTTCTTTCAGGAATTTCTTGTCCATGCTGTATCTCCACTGCAGATAAAAATGATGAGAGAGCCAGGCAGAGACGGTTGGTGAAAGAGAATATTGAATCCAGCCTCCCATTTCGGTTCCGTCCAACGTGGTTACACCTGGAACAGCGAGGCCTTCCACGCCAAAATATTGCTTGGTATATCGTTTGTAGTTTTCCTTGTTCTGATCGAGGTGATCAAGATATGCCATCGCTTCATCGAGATGGTTGCTTGTATACGAAGGCCAGTAGCTCAATTGTGTATTCAGATCGTGGTGGTAATCTCCTTTCCATGGTGGTATTCGTCCATTGTCTGCTGTCCATATGGCTTGTAAGGAAATCGGTGGTGCTCCTTTGCGCGATGCAGAACCGAATTTGTATTGTTCCAGGTACCATTGCTTTTCGATTTGTTGATCTGGAATCTTGATTGAACAAGCCTTCCAATAATCGTTCCACCAATTCACATGACTTGCATGATCGGATTGATATCCTTTATCCAAATGCTTTTGAATGAATTTTTCTTCCGACAAGGGTAGTTTGAATTTGGGATTGCTCGATGAAATGGTCCAAACCCCTTCGATGTTCTTGCCTTCCCATTTCCATGCGATGCTTACTTTATAAGTGAAGCCATTCCATCCTTCTTGTGTGTATGTGATGTTGTTTTCACCTTTTGTAACAATGCCTTGTTTATAACCCAATCGCGTGAGGTCATCTCCTCCCACCACATCTCCGCCGGCACTGGCTTTTCCTTGGTAGGCAGGAGGAATCAATTCAATCGAAAAATCTGTTGGTGCATTTTTAATTTTAAAACAGCCAATGGGTTCTGTGGCATGAACGAAGCTGTTGAGGATGATTCCGTTTTTAAAGGTGATGGTGGAGGTAGCAGATTTAATATCCAGTTCTGATGATTGTTGATCGCCCCAGGATTTCATATCAATCTCCATGGCTGCACCGGGAATTTTGGAGGGTGCAGGTTCACGGTCGTACGGTGCGTCGAAATATTCCTGAACGGGTTTGTAGTCTTTTTTAGCCACTTGCTCCTGCACCCATTTGTAGGAGAATTCATTTCGGTGAAGGTCTTTCATGGGACGTTCATCCCAGAGATCAGCCCGATCAAGTGAAAAACGAATCTTACCATCTTTCTGCCAGATCAATTCTCCGATCATGCCGTTGCCAAGCGGCAGGGCTTCATCCCAGTGTGAAGGAAGGGTGTTGAATTGAAGATTGTGTTCTTTTTCCTGGCCAATCGTTTGAATGGTGGATGTGCAGATGCAGATGGCCACCCAAAATACTTTCATCATGTGCATTAAGGTACGGAAAAATGCGATGTTTATCTAACTACACTTTCCAAACCTAATTTCACCAATTCATTCAATGAAATACCCTTTTCCTCTGCAACAATTGCTGCTTTTTTATGAAGATCAACTGGTATGCGAACATTGAAAGTGCCTTTGTATGTTTTTTGCGGGACTTTCCCTTTTTTTTGACATACATCAATATAATCGGTGACAGATTCCTTGAATGCTTTTTTTAGTTCACGCACTGAAGTTCCTTCAAAAGTAACCAGATCATCTATCCCCAAAATCTTCCCATAAAACACCTCGTCTTCTGCACTGAATTGTACTGAACCCAGAAATTCTCCATATTTGAATAAATTACTCATGTGTATCTATTGCAACTGAAATATAGTTGCAAAGTAAAATTATTTCTTTTTTAAACTTCTATAAATTGTTTAGAAAAATATTTTTTCGAGTATTTTAATTTGTAATTATTGATCGTATGTTGGAAAATCTCTCTACTAACATACAGCCAAGCAGGTTTCAAGCCGACTATATTCGCTATCATAAATACATATTTAGCTTTGGAGGGATTTGTATTCAGCCCCGAAGGGGCTTGAAATTGTTGCCGTTGCCTTTAGGCAACGGAGATAAGAAAAGAGAAATAAACTTGAATGTTTATCTTTTTTTATCACTTTTCTTGCCTTCGGAGGGCAAACTCTTATTTACTGTTGCTTAAACGCATTCCACCCTTGTGCAGTGATGTTGTGCAAGTTGCCGCCTTTCGTTTTGATTTTCGCGCCTTCTTCGGCATCGGTAACATAACCAATGACACTGATCTGTTCGTTGAGTGTGAGTTTATCGTAATCCGCTTGCTTGATCGTAAACAACAATTCATAATCCTCGCCACCACTCAATGCACAAGCCGTTGGATCGATCTCGAATTTATATGCTGCACTTCTGGATTCTTCTGAAATCGGTAACTTCTCTTCATGAATCATACACCCTACACCACTCTTCTCACAGATATGCAATAACTCTGAACTGAGTCCGTCGCTGATGTCCATCATCGATGTAGGAACAATATTATTTTCTTCTAAAAATTGATGGATATCTTTTCTGGCTTTCGGTTTCAACAACCTACCAATCACGTACGATTCGTTTTCGAGATCGGGTTGTATCTGTGGATTTTCTAAATAGATTTTTTTCTCCCTTTCCAGAAATAACAATCCAATATAGGATCCACCCAAATCGCCTGAACAGCAGATCAGATCACCCTTTTGGGCTGTTGATCTCTTGACAATCTTTTCAGCAACTACTTCTCCGATAGCAGTCACCGAAATGATAAATCCTTTTTGTGATGCGGATGTATCACCTCCTATGAGATCGACTCCATATTCTTCACAAGCAATATAAACACCTTCATAAAATTCTTCAATAGCTTCAACACTAAACCTGCTGCTCAATCCGATGCTCAAGGTGATTTGGGTTGGTGTGGCATTCATCGCATAAATATCACTCACATTGACCACCACCGATTTATAACCGAGATGTTTGAGGGGCGTATACGACAAATCAAAGTGTACACCTTCAATCAATAAGTCGGTTGTTACAACAGTTTGTTTTCCAAAATGATCGATCACAGCAGCATCATCGCCTACACCGAGGATGGACGACGCGTTTTGAAGTTCAATGTTTTTAGTAAGGTGATGAATCAATCCAAATTCACCATAATCTTTTATTTCTGTTCTCGACATATCTTTTTATTGATGTGTGTTATGAATCCAGCGAATCAATTCGTCGTGGATCTTACCATTGGTTGCTACAATTCCATGTTGATAAGGTGAATATTTTTCACCCTGAAAATCGGTTACTTTACCGCCCGCTTCTTCAATCATCAAATACCCTGCGGCACTGTCCCATGGCATCAACTTATGCTCATAGAAACCATCCAATCTTCCCGCTGCCACCCAACACAAATCAATCGCTGCCGAACCAAGTCGCCTGACCGGAATACCCTCACGAATCAATCTCCCAAAGACTTCCAAAGGACCATTGATCTGATCGAGGTAAACGTATGGAAATCCTGTCACGAGACAAGAATGCCTGACATTGTCTTTTTCGCTGACGCGAAGTTTTTGATCATTGAGGAAGGCACCCTGTCCTTTTTCTGCAAAAAAGAACTCGTTCATCATGGCATTGTATACAGCCCCCATGATCATTTCACCATCCTTTTCAATACCAATGCTTACGCAGCAAAGGGGAATGCCGTTGGCGAAATTGATGGTACCATCGATGGGGTCGATGATCCATTTGAAATTGGAATCCATTTTCACTTCACCGATTTCTTCGCTGAGGATGAAATGGTCTGGAAATGATTCCCGGATGATGCCCATGATGAGGGCTTCAGAGGCTTTATCCACTTCTGTTACGAGGTCATTTGGACCTTCTTTGACTGAAACCGAAAATGTGCTGTTGATTCTTTCCTTAATCAGATTACCTGAGGCTGTTGCAGCCTTGATGAGCGTGCTTTTGAGCATGATGCAAATATAGTCACGAGTCACGAGTCACAGGGCACAAGTGTAGTTAAATCATCAAAGAATTTCAAAAACCTGTAACCTGCCGAAGGCAGGCAAGCTCTGTTACTTGTTCTTCAATGCATAATCCACTGCTCTCGCAGTCAATGCCATGAAGGTGAGAGAAGGATTCACACAGGAGGAGGAAGTCATGCTGGAACCATCCGTGATATATACGTTTTTCACAGCATGCATTTGATTCCATTTGTTAAGTACAGAGGTTTTTTCATCATGTCCCATACGAGCTGTACCCATTTCGTGGTTGGCATTGCCGGGGAATGACATTTCACCTTCGGAGTGGATGTTTTTCAATCCCACTTTGTCCATAATCTCATGCATGGTATCACGGGCATCTTTGAACATGGCTTTTTCATTGTCTTTAAAAGAGCAATCAATAGTCATGCCCGGTCTGCCGTATTTGTCTTTTAAATCATGATTGAGGGTGACCCTGTTTTCTGCATATGGAAGGGTTTCTCCATAATTATTCAAACTGACTTTCCAGACACCTGGCTCAGTACTTTTTTCTTTCAGAGCTCCTCCGATTTCATCGGTTCTGATGCCACGTTCCCGCGAAGCGGTTCCCTGGTAATTAAACCCTCGGATGAAATTCTTTTCTTGTGTTGTAATATTTTTGAAACGGGGAACATAGATCCCGCCGGGTTTTCTGCCGAAATAATATTTGTCTTCAAGCCCTTCTACTTCGCCTGTAATGGCAGTACCCTTATGGTGATCCATTAAATGTCTTCCCACCATATCATAATCATTTCCCATGCCGTTAGGGAAGCGACTGCTCGTAGAGTTCAATAGAATGAATGCTGTTGCCAACGTGGATGCATTCAGGAAAATAATATCTGCTGTGTACACGTATGTTTTTAGTGTATCGCGATCAATAATTTCAACTCCTGTTGCTTTTTGTTTGGTTTCATCGTAGATGATTCTGTTTACAACAGCACCATTGCGTATGGTCAGTTTTCCAGTTTTGGCAGCTGCAGGTAAGGTAGATGATTGTGTGCTGAAATAGGCACCAAATGGGCATCCCCGCATACATAGGTTTCGGGCCTGACAAGCAGAACGGCCATCAAGTGGCTCAGTGATATTGGCAACCCTTGTATGAATCAGTTTAATATCAGGAAATGTAGAAGCCATTCTTCTCTTCATTTCAGCTTCACCACAATTCATTTCAAATGGTTTTTGAAAGATGCCATCGGGAAGGATATCAAGACCCTCACGTGTACCATTGATTCCAGTGAATTTTTCAACGTAGTCGTACCATGGAGCGAGATCCTTGTAACGAATAGGCCAATCAACCCCATGTCCATCTTTCAGATTGGCATTGAAATCAACATCATTCCATCTCAAAGCAACACGACCCCACAACAGCGAGCGGCCTCCAAATACATCAGCTCTCACCCAATCATACCGATGTTTTTCTTCGTAAGGGTTTTCCTGATCATTGATATAGAAATGTTTATTGTCTTCGCCAATGGAGTAGTGTCGACTCTGCACATAAAATTTTTCCTTGTCCTCTTGGCTGAGTTTGTTGTTATGAGGAATTTCCCATGGAGCTTTCAGGGCGTTGATGTAACCTTTAACATGTTCCAGCATGGTACCTCGTTCGAGAATGACCGTTTCAAGTCCCTTCTCGCAAAGTTCCTTTGCAGCCCATCCGCCAGAAATTCCGGACCCTATAACAATTGCATCAAAATGAAAACGTTCAGCCATGAAAATAAAAAAAGGTCAAGAGAGTATCTAAATTACGAACAACTCTTGACCTATTGAAATTATAATTAGGGGTTAGGAGTTAGGGGCTAGGTTGTTGTCTTATAAATCTTTCTCCGTTGCCTAAAGGCAACGGCAACACTTTCAAGCCCCCGCGGGGCTCTTTGTTTGATAGCCGACTTTAGTCGGCTTGAAAATGTTGCCGTCGGCTTCAGAGACGGAATATGATATAATTTTTTCCACTATTCCACTCTCCACCTTTCCACCTTCTTTGCCTATTTACAGATTCCCTTTCTTCAACTCACTCACAGCAAAATCAGCAGCTCGTGCTGTCAGGGCCATGTAGGTGAGCGATGGATTCACGCATGATGCAGATGTCATTGCTGCACCATCCGTAACAAATACGTTTTTGGCATCCCACACCTGGTTGAATTTATTGAGCACGGAAGATTTTGGATCGGTTCCCATGCGGGCTGTACCCATTTCATGTATACCACGACCCATGGTTCCATCGCCATCAGAACCTTTTACATTCTTCACACCTGCTGCTTCCAACATTTCCAAACCGTCGTTCAGCATGTCCTTTCTCATCTTGAGTTCATTGTCTTTCAATTCACAATCAAAAGACAAAATATCCAATCCCCACTTATCTTTTTTCGTTTTATCCAGTGTTATCATGTTTTCATGGTGAGGAAGAATTTCACCAAAGCCCATCATACCAAAATTCCATCCTCCTGGTTCAGTGAGTGCATCTTTCAGTTCAGCGCCGATATTCATTTCAGCGATATTCCTGCTCCAGTTTCCTCTGCTTGCACTTCCTTGATAACCGAAACCTCGGAGGTAATCACGTTTGTCGTTACCCACATTGCGGAAACGTGGTATGTAGATGCCATTTGGCCTGCGGCCGAAATAATATTTGTCTTCATAGCCATCAATGCTACCACCCACACGAATACCCAGGTGATGATCCATCAGGTTATGACCCAATTCGCCACTGCTGCTTCCCAATCCGCCATGCCACACATCGGTAGCTGAGTTCATAAGAACCCAAGTGCTGTTTAATGCCGATGCATTGAGGAAAATAATCTTTGCTTTGTATTCGTATGTTTTGTTGGTTTCCGCATCAAGTACTTCAACACCTGTTGCTTTTTGTGTATCCTTATCGTAGAGGATCTTGGTTACGATGGAAAAAGGACGAAGGGTCAGGTTTCCTGTATGTATAGCCGCAGGAAGGGTGGACGATTGAGTGCTAAAATAGCCGCCAAACGGACATCCCAGCCAACATTTGTTCCGAAACTGGCAATTGGTTCTGCCTGGTAGAGGCTTGGTGATATTGGCCGTGCGACCAATAAACATATGACGATCTCCTTTGAATTTTTCTTTGATTCTTGCAGCAACATCCTTTTCAACACAATTCATTTCCATAGCTGGCATGAAATTTCCGTCGGGCAGAATGGATAAACCTTCTTTGGAACCAGATACACCTGCAAAGGCTTCAACGTAATCGTACCAAGGCGCGATGTCTTTATAACGAATTGGCCAGTCGGTACCCACACCTTCTTTTGCATTCGCTTCGAAATCCAGATCGCTCCAGCGGTAGCTTTGTCGGCCCCACATGAGTGAGCGTCCACCTACATGATACCCACGGAACCAATCGAACCGCTTTACTTCAGTATACGGACATTCGCTGTCCTTCACCCAGAAGTCGAGGTTTGTTTCATTCAGTGGATAATCCCTTTTCAGGACAGGGTAGTCTTTGATCATTTGTTGGGTGCGACCGCCTGCGTGTGGGAATTCCCAAGGATCTTTATTGGTGTTTGTGTAGTCTTTAACGTGTTCGATGTTCCGGCCTCTTTCCAGCATGATTACTTTGAGACCTTTTTCGGTGAGTTCTTTAGCCGCCCAACCGCCGCTGATGCCTGATCCAATCACAATTGCGTCAAATACATTTGATTCCGCCATGGTATGTGTATTTTGTACACACGAATATACGGAAAAAGAGAAAAGAGAAAAGTGAATGGAGAAAAGAGGAAGGTACAAGGGACAGGATATACAAGGGACGAGGGACAAGGCACGGGGCATGAGGTGATACAGTTTAAACATACACTGCGCAGATGAAAGGAAAAGAACAAATAAATGAGATGAAAAAACGTTTGAATACTGCTAAAAAGACCATTTGAGACCCATTGATCATGTATACCTTGAATTAAAAATAGAATGCAAAAGAACTTAGATTTGACTTCTACGATAAAAGAAAAGATAATAGAAATTAGAGGGTTAAAAGTTATAGTTGATCGAGACTTGTCAGAACTATATGGTGTACAAACAAAGGTGCTGAAGCAGGCTGTCAAGCGAAATATAGAAAGATTTCCCTCTGATTTCATGTTTCAAATGACAGACCAAGAATTTGAAAATTGGAGGTCACAATTTGTGACCTCCAATTCCTCTATTAAAATGGGGTTAAGATATCGCCCCTTTTGTTTTACAGAGCAAGGTGTGGCCATGCTTTCAAGTGTACTATCAAGCAGAACAGCAGTTATGATGAATATACATATACTGAGGGTTTTTACAAAGCTTAAAGAAATGTTACTACTGCAGAAAGATATTTTAGTTAAGCTTCAGCAAATTGAGAATGTAGTTTCATCACATGATCAAGATATTGCTGAATTATTTGAAGCAATGAGACAAATGATCACTAAGCCAAATCCGCCCAGAGAACGAATTGGGTTTAAGCCTTGATATTACAATTGATTTCGCCCAACACATTGGATAATCTTACTAGGCAAACTCCTTGCCTTGTATATTCGTGCCCTGTGCCTTGTCCCTTGTGCCTGGCTGTATTATATATCACAAATCCCAACAGCCTGTTTGAGTGCTGCGAGTTTATCTGTCCAGGTGGGAATGAATTCCTGTGCCACAAAACCAGTGAAGCCTGTATCCTTGATGGCTTTCATGATGGCAGGGTAATATAATTCCTGAGTTTCGTTGATCTCATTTCTTCCTGGAACACCGCCAGTATGATAATGGGCAAAGTATTGATGTTTTTCTTTGATGGTGCTGATCACATCACCTTCATCGATTTGCATATGGTAGATATCATAAAGCAGTTTGAAATTTTCTGAGCCTACCCTTTTACACAACTCAACTCCCCAATTGCTAAGATCACATTGGTAATCTTTGTGGTTCACTTTGGAGTTAAGTAATTCCATCACGAGGGTTACTCCATTCTTTTCAGCGATTCCAACAATTTGCTTCAATCCTTCTGTGCAATTTTTCAAACCTGTTTCGTCGTCTTTACCACGGCGATTTCCAGAGAAGCAAATGAGGTTTTTATACCCTGCCTTTGCTACCAAGGGAATCATTTCTGTATAGTTCTTGATCAGCGTAGCATGAAATTTGGGATCGTTGAAACCATCCACCAAATTGATCTCTGCGCCATTGCACATGGTTGAAACCAAATCATACTTTTTCAGCATGTCCCAGTCTTTCGGTCCCACCAAATCAATTCCCTTCAACCCAATGTCTTTTGCACCCTGACAAAGTTCTTCCATCGGAATGGATGAATAGCACCAGCGACAAGCAGAGTGGTTGATATTGCCTTTCAGTTTTTTGCGAAACGTTTCATTGTCTTCCATGGTAAAGGATGTTAGTCCGCTGGCAGCAACGGATCCGAGCATGAGGTTTTTGATGGCTTTGCGACGCGAGTTCATTGGTTGAGGGTTAAAAGTTGAGCGATATTCTTTTTAAAGATAATTAAAAAATATAAGGCAAAGAGGCAAGGAGGCAAAGAGTGGTGAAAAGAGAAAAGAGAAAAGTGAAGAACGAAGGGTGAAAAATGAAATAGCTTTCTGACCTAGTCTTAAACTAAGCAAGATGTAAAAAACCATACTATTGGCTGTTTTGTTTTCGTTTTTCTTTCTTCACTTTTCGTTTGAAGGACTTCCCCTCCTGCCCAGACAGAAGCGCCGAAGGCGCGATTGTCTGGGATAGGAGGGGCTCCGAATGAGGCACCGAAGGTGCCGAGTGAGTAAGGCCTGCCTGCCGGTAGGTTTACCCACCAGAGGTGGGCAGGGGTGGTTGTAAAACAAACTCAAAAAATAAATTTTGAAAACTAAATTATTAGTTTTAGTTTAGACTAAATTTTTAGTTATGAGCAAGACATTAACAAGGGCGGAGGAGCAGGTGATGCAGGCCTTGTGGAAGCTGGGTGAAGGTGGATATCTCAAGGATATTGTAGAGGCCATGCCTGAACCAAAGCCTCATCACAACACGGTTGCAACGTTGTTGAAGATCCTGGTGGAAAAAGAAGTGGTGGGCATTCAAACACCTTCCCGCTACAATTTTTATCACCCATTGTTGTCACGCGATGCATATACTTCCGGGTCCATTGCCGGCATCGCCAAGGGCTATTTCAAAGGGTCGTATAAAGAGGTGGTTTCCTTTTTGGTTGACAAAAAGAAACTTTCTGTAGATGACCTGGAGCTCTTGCTCAAACAACTCAAAAAGAAAAACAAATAACATGCAAGGCATCTATATCTATTTGTTGAAATCCATGCTGGTATCCGGCATCTTGTTGGGGTACTACTGGTTTGCATTGAGGAACAAGCGCTTTCATTTCTATAACCGATTCTACTTAATTGGTACATTGGTCCTCAGCGTAATCCTACCCTTATTGGATCTGAACTGGTATTCCATTCAGGAACCTGAAACCGTAACTATCAAGGAGATCGCAACGCTGATGGATCAACCGGGCACGATTACTTTACCAGAACAGGCATTTACCTGGGAGAGACTTATGTTCTCAGGCATGTTACTCATTTCCACCGTACTCATCCTGTTGTTTATATATGGAATCGTGAGAATCTATCAGATCAAACGAAAATCAATCGTTACATCCTTGGAAGACTTTGATTTTATCGAAACCGATCACGAAGATGCGCCGTTCTCTTTTTTCAGAAATCTCTTTTGGCGAAGCGGTGTCAAAATCGATGACGAGGCTGGGAAAAATATGTTGAAGCACGAGCTCGTACATATCCAAGAAAATCATTCATGGGATAAAGTGTTGGTGGGATTGCTATCAGCACAATTCTGGATGAATCCATTCTTCTGGCTTATCCGAAAAGAGCTGGAAGTGATCCATGAATTCATCGCCGACGAAAAAACCATTGAAAACGCTGATTCAGCGGCACTTGCAGCCATGTTACTCGAATCTCAATACCAAGGGAAATTTTTTAACAACGGACAATCATATTTCTATTCATCCATCAAAAGAAGAATCATCATGATCACAAATTCAACACAAACCAGTTACAGTTATCTGCGCAGATTGCTTGTGCTGCCCATTGCAGCAGGTATTATCCTGTTATCATCCTTCACGATTAAACACCTAAACACCTCAACAACTAAACAAGATGAAGGCTTAACCATCCAGGATATTATTTCGTTGGTTGATACAACGCCTAAGGCCAAAACAGTACAAGGACATCCACTTGCAAAAAATTATGATGTGTCGTGGACAGAAGAGTGGGCCATATTCAAAGATCCTAAAACACATAAGGAATTGTTCAGGGTTCCATCGAAGCAATTGGTTCCGCCACCGCCACCTCCTCCACCATCTTCAAGTGCTATTGTTTCTGTAAATGGTGTAAGAACTGATATAACGTATATGATTTCAGATACCGTCAAATTTTTGAACGGAGAAACAAAAATTATAAGT
>CANFHO010000077.1 GCA_947447005.1 Chitinophagaceae bacterium | reverse complement strand
TGGCATGTTCTTTTGTTGTTTCCATCAATGATGCACAGAACAATATTCCGTACAAGATGAAATTGTCGGAATACGGACTGTTTGATGGTGAAATGAGTGCTTTAAAATCAGCTACAGGGGTTATGCCTTATACGCTGAATTCGCCTTTGTTTTCGGATTATGCACAAAAATTGAGGTTTGTAAAATTCCCAGAAGGATCAAGTGTTTCTTACAATGCAGATTCAGTTTTGCAATTTCCAGTTGGAACTGTAATCGCAAAAACATTTTATTATAACAATGATGAACGCAATCCTTCAAAAGGAAAACAGATCATCGAAACAAGGATATTGTTGCATGATGCAAAAGGATGGATCTCTCTTCCCTATGTATGGAACAAGGAGCAAACAGATGCAACGTTGGAAGTTACAGGAGCAAGCACACATGTATCATGGAAAGACATCAACGGTACAAAGAAGGAGACGGATTATCTGGTTCCCAACATGAACCAATGCAAAGGATGTCATGAAAAGAATGGAACGATGACGCCCATTGGTCCTTCAGCAAGACAACTCAATGGGAACTATCATTATGTGAATGGTGATGAAAATCAATTGCAACATTGGGCTGATGCAAAAATCCTCACTGATTTGCCGAAAGACGTCAATCAAATTCCAACATTTGTTTCATACAGTGATGCAACAGCTAGCTTGAATGATAGGGCAAAGGCATACCTGGATATCAATTGTGCACATTGTCATTCAAAGCAAGGCCCCGCTCAAACATCTGGTTTGTTTTTAGATTACAAGACAACCGACCAGACGGCTTATGGATTTTACAAGACACCTATCGCTGCAGGACGTGGATCAGGAGATTTTAAATATGATATTGTACCAGGAAAACCAAATGAAAGCATCCTATTGTACAGAATGAATTCTGCTGATCCTGGTATCATGATGCCAGAGCTTGGAAGACATCTTATTCATCAGGAAGGGGTGGAGTTGATCAGGGAGTGGATACTTCAAGTGAAGAGTGAAAAGTGAAGAGAGAAAAGAGAAATACAGGCAAAGAGGCAAGGAGATGTTGAAAAGTGGAATGGTGGAAGAGTGGAAATGATTTTAGCCCCGAAGGGGCTTGACACCTGCCTTCATTCAGAATGTTGCCGTCGGCTTCAGCCGACGGATATAAATAGAAATCAAAGTATATGAAAAAATCATTGCAGCTATCTGTGTTTTTTTTAATGTTTACAGTACTTGGACATGCGCAGTCATCCAAGCCTAATATCATCTATATACTTGCTGATGATCTGGGATATGGTGACTTGTCAGTATATCACAAGAACAGTAAAATAGCTACACCAAATATCGATAAGCTTGCTTCACAGGGCATGAGATTTACCGATGCGCACTCCACGTCAGGTGTATGTACTCCAACACG
The DNA here is from genome assembly GCA_947447005.1 of Chitinophagaceae bacterium. Lineage (GTDB taxonomy): Bacteria > Bacteroidota > Bacteroidia > Chitinophagales > Chitinophagaceae > Pollutibacter. The sequence continues at coordinate 13,868 of CANFHO010000077.1, read as the reverse complement.
ATATTCTGTCATGACAGGTAGATATCCTTGGCGCAGTAAATTACCCATTGGCGTGATGCATGGATTCAACAGACCATTGATTGAAAACGATCGTGCTACAGTTGCATCCATGTTAAAGAAGAATGGTTACAACACTGGCGTTATTGGTAAATGGCATCTGGGATTGGGTTGGGCTATCAAACCGGAATATGCATCCCTTCTAAAGGATCCATATTATGGCATCACAGAAGAAATGGATTCAACTGTGATTGATTTCAATAAGGATTTCACTTCGGGCCCCAATTCAGTTGGATTTAACTACTCTTTTGTTTTGCCTTCTTCTCTCGACATGCAACCTTATTGCTATATCGAAAATCACAAGTTCATAGAGCCATTGACTGGAAGAACAGTTGGGCAAAAACCAGAAGCAGATTATGCAAGGGCATTTTGGAGGGAAGGAAGAATTTCGAAATCTTTTGATTTTTATGATGTGATTCCAACCTTCGCTGAGAAAGCCAATCAATTCATCCAACATCAATCTGCCAAAAAACCCTTCTTTCTTTATTTTCCAGTACCTGCTCCACATACACCATGGGTTCCATCTGCTGAATTTAAGGGTAAGTCAAGTATAGGCGAATATGGAGATTTCGTCATGCAGCTGGATGCTGCTGTTGGTAAATTGATGCATACATTGGATAGCATGGGACTTGCAAAAAATACGATTGTTGTTTTCACAAGCGACAATGGTCCATACTGGAGAGATAATTATATCAAGAAATATGGCCACCTGGCTTCTGGTCCGTTGAGAGGAATGAAGGGTGATGCCTTTGAAGCAGGACACAGGGTTCCATTTATTGTAAGATGGCCAGGAAAAGTCAAGGCTGGTGAAGTGAGTGATGCAACCACTACATTGGCCAACCTGATGTCAACCTGCGCAGAAGTGGTTGGTGAAAAATCAGCTGCATTTGTAACAGAGGATAGCTACAGTATTTTACCTGTGCTTACGGGCAAAACAAAAGCAGTGGCCGATCAACCTGCTGTTGTGCATATTTCATCCATTGGGTATATGGCTATTCGACAAGGTGATTGGAAACTTATCCTTGGATTGGGTTCAGGTGGTTTCACTTTACCCAAGGAAATTGTTGCCAAGCCAGGTGAGGCAATTGGACAGCTATACAATTTGAAGGAAGATCTTCACGAAGACCACAACTTGTATGATCAATATCCTGAAAAGGTAAAAGAGTTGACCGATATGCTCAACAAAATCAAGGAATCCAAAGCAAAAGTTCATTGATTGAGATTAGAAATTTCTAAGCATTTTCATTCAGAAATTCTATCAAAGATTGTTCTGTTGTGATGCCTAATTTTTTTCTCAATCGGTAGCGACTGATCTCAACCCCTCTAACAGAGATATTTGTTAATTGCGAAATCTCTTTGGAAGAAAGGTTTAGTTGAACATACGCACATACTTTCAAATCAGAATTTGTGAGCTTAGGGAATTTCTGCTTCAGATTTTTGAGGAAGTTATTATTTACTTCATCAAAATGAGATGCGAATTTATCCCAGTTGTCGTTGTTCTTTTCAATGTCATGAAGAAGTTGCAATGTCTTTTTAATATCATGATTTTCACTTGTGTTTTTATAGAGCTTCTGTAATTCCTCCTTGACTTTCAACAATGCATCACCTCTTTCAACCAGATGCATGGATGTATCTGCTAGCTCTTTGGTTTTCAGTAAAATCTCACTTTCCAGTTTTTCGTTTTTTAGCTTAATGATTTCTTTCTCGTTCTTTTCGAGTTCTAGCTGATGCATGATGTTTATCTGACGTTGCTTCTCTTCATATGTATATTTCTGAACATTCAGCTTTCGCTTTTGGTATTTGCTCACCAGGTAAATAATTGCAAGCAAAATCAATATATATAATAAGTATGACCAAATGGTTTTATACCATGGTGGAGAAACAATAAAAGTGTAGGAAATGGGTTCCGATTCATTCCCTAGGTTATCACGTGATTTTATTTTGAATGTATATTTTCCATCCGACAAGTTTGTATAATCTTTCTCTGCTTTTCCAGTCCATGTACTCCATTTGTTTTCAAAACCTTTCAGCATGTAGCTGTATTCGATGTTGTTTTGAATCCCGAATGATGGAGAACTGTATTCAAAATGAAAAGAGTTGAAATTGCTGGGAAGTGATGTAATGAATTCATTATTATCGACTTTGTCAACGGGTGTGAACGTATTCCCGCCGTAAATGGTGCTATCGGTTTTGCCAATGGCTCTTACCAGGCTAAGAATCACATTGGGGTTCGATTTGGTACGTTTGTATTTTTCGAAATTCAAATGGATTACGCCTTTTTCTGAAGCGATAAAAATATTTTCTCTGTTATATGGATACACATTTTCGAAACCAGAGAGGATTTGTCCTGTAAGTTCTGGAAAATACGTCAGACTGCTATCCAACGCTCCTTTCATTTTATTGAATGTAATTACGCCCAATCTTTTGCCACTGCAAAACCAGATGTTTCCTTCCTCATCTTCATTCATATAGCGTACATCTGTTTTGCCTAAAACGGGTGATAGGTATGGGGAAGGTATAAAGTTGGATTTGTTGTCATCGAACTCATATGCTCCCTTGCTGGTTGCGAATATAATTCTGTTGTTGATCTTGTAGACATGGTTATCCAATGCTGATGGGAGTCCGTCTTTGTCTGTGAAGAGTTTACTCTCGTAATTTTTTTTATCTGACGATAATGTGAGCTGATAGATTCCTCTATACGGGTGTGAGGCCCAAATCCTGTTTTGATTGTCGATTGCTAGGAATCGCAGCGATTCGAATGTTCCTTTCAAGTTGCCTAAGTCTGTGAAATTTCCATGTTCATCTTCGATCAATTTGAGCCCCATGTATGTTCCGGCTATAATCTGTTTAGATGGTATGACGGGACTCAAAGGCAGAAACAGCCATCCTGGATCTTTGGAGAATTGAATGGCATCATTGTTTTTGATGGTGAAGCAACCGCGTGTGTGCCCCATCACTAATTGTTGATTGATCTCATTGATTCGCCATACTTGTCCATAGGTATTATTGATAAGACTGAAATCCCCTTTTGAAAAACTAAAGTCTGATATACCGGATGTAAGTGGAACCGAATAGGCTCCTTCAGATGATCCTAAATAGAGTTTATTCTGAAATACCCTGGAAGAAAATCCGGATACTTCGTTTTCCTTATTGGGACTAATATATTTAATGGCTGAATTATAGGCGATGAAGCTGATTCCATTGTTGAGGCCTACCCACAGATTCTTGCTCCTGTCTAAGAATACACTTAGTACATTGTTATTTTGAAGTCCTTCTTTTCTAGAAATTTTTTGAATAAGTTTTCCGTTGTTGTCAATGATCAAACAACCTTGTGAGGTAGTGAGGGCGAATTCATTTTCATTGATCGCAACTGATTTGTATACATTGGATCCAGTTGACGGAGGATTGAAATTAGATGGTTTGTAGAGGGTGTCGCTTTTTACTGCATATTGATACCCTTGAAATGTGTATGCTAAAATGCTTTGGTTTTTAAAGGGAATCATCGTGGTGTATGCGTCGTTTCCTATCATTTTAGAATTGAAAACAGGTTGCCAGGCATTGTTTTTGAAGTGGAAGAGTCCCTCAGCCCGGTCTTGTGCATATAATTGTCCACCCACTGATTTCATGAAAATCCATTCGCTGATGGGCGGGTAAATAGAGAAAGTATTGTTTTTCAGTTCGAATATCATTCTATCTCCTGCCCTGAAGAAGACTGAGCTACCCACTATTTCGATATCCCATATGTCTGCAAAGGTTCGATTGTTGGCAGGGACTAGTGGAATAAGTGAAGTGTATTTGAGAAACCCTTGTGGTGTAGCACTGAAATAGCCCATTTCACCTTGGCCTCCTGCATAGATCACTCCATTGTTGCCTATGGCGATAGATCGCATGATAGTTTTGTTGGGAAGGGGATATGTTTTCCAATAAGTACCATCAAACGTGATTAGTCCCTCGTTGTTGGCAAAATACATTTGCCCTTTGTTATCCTGCTCGATATCCCAGGTTTGTGTACCTGCTTTAAAGTCGTTTTTTGTATAATTGATGATTTGCGGAAGACCAATTGTATTTTGGGAAAAGGCCCAAAATGTATGAAATAGCATTGAAAGGATCAGGACAATTTTTTTCATCGCAAGATATTTTTGTGTAAAATCAACGCATTTTATTTGTCGATTTTATTAAATGAATTTAAGTTAATTCGTTCAACAATTAAAAATTGGTTGCATCATGATGTATATGTGATGTAATTTATAATTATTGAAAATCAATGTTTTAGGTTTGTATGATGTAGTCATGTAGTACTACAATTTGCTTGCAATTTTGTTCACATTTCTATTTTCACTGTCCCATTTGGGAAAAATTTTAATCAATTAAACCATTACTTGCGTATGAAAAAGGCTCTGAAGAGAATTAATCTTCTCTCCTTATTTGTGCTGCTATGCTCCATTTCGTGGGCACAGGGCAAGGTTGTTTCGGGAAAGGTTTTGGATACAGGTGGACAACCAGTTTCCAAGGCATCGGTTCTTGTAAAGGGATCCAAATTGGGTACCACTACAGACGAATCAGGTTCATTCTCATTGAATGTACCAGAAACAGCCAAAACATTGGTCGTATCCTCCGTAGGGTATACCACTCAAGAATTTTCCATTACAAATGCCAGCATGAAGCTTGTGCTTGAACCTGTTCAAGCCAAGATGGATGAAGTAATCGTTGTTGGGTATGGTACCCAGCGCATTACCAAGATTTCCGGTTCAATATCAGCCGTGAAGGGTGCAGATATTGAAAAGCTTAAACCAGTGCGTGCAGAAGATGCATTGCAAGGTCGTGCTTCGGGTGTTACAGTGGTTTCATCTGGTTCTCCAGGTGTTAAGCCAACCGTTTTGGTAAGGGGTATCCCATCTTATACTGGAACAGATCCGGTTGTGGTGGTAGACGGAGCCATTCAAACCTTGGATGACCTGAATTCCATCAACCCTGCAGATATAGAATCAATCAACGTATTGAAAGATGCTGCCACTACTGCCATTTATGGTGTGAAGGGTGGTAATGGTGTTATTGTGGTTACCACAAAGACGGGTCGCAAGAGCCAAAAAGCGGAATTCAACTACAATGGAAACTATGCAGTTCAGGAAGTGATGAATACCATTGGGGTATTAAATGCTTCTGAATATGCTGCTATTGTAAATGAAGGAAGTGTTGCTTCTGGTGGCAATTTAATTTTCCCGAATATCTCAAACCTGGGAGCGGGCACCAATTGGCAGAATCAAATATTCAAGCAATCTCCCATGCAAACACATACCATTTCAGCAAGAGGTGGTAGTGATAACATGTCTTATTTCCTTTCAGGTGGTTACTTGAATCAGGAAGGTATTGTTGGGGGTGGAGATAAATCTTTCTTCAACAGGATCAATGCTACATCAAACCTTACATTCGATCTTACTTCAAAGTTGAAATTCATTGCAAATACCAGCTTCACCAATATCAAGAATGCTGGCGTTCCTGAAAATGCGATCAACTCAGTGATTTCAAATGCATTGAACTTCGATCCAACTGTATCGATTCTGAACAGTGTACCAGGTACCTATGGTAAGTATAGCACGAGTCAGTATATTCTTTCTGAAATCATCAATCCACTTACACAGTTGAATGATACCTATAATAAAGGTAACACCAACAAGATGTATGGTAAGCTTGAATTGCAATATGATTTGTTTAAGAATCTGAAGCTCTCTTCAAGGTTCGGTTATACCAATACGGATGTAACTGTAAAGAGTTTCAATCCGTTGTCTTATTACGGTACTTCGCATATCAACTCTACCATGAATGCGGATGGTACTGCAAAGCCAGGTTCACACAACAGTGTGTACGAGGCTAAAACAAATTACTTCAATTATACATTTGAAACTTTTGCAAACTATCGTTTCAAGCTTGCAAAAGACCATAATTTTGAAACCGTACTTGGGTTCTCCATGGCACGTGTAACTGGAAACAATATCAGTGGAAGCAGACAAGACGTTCCTTTCAACTCATGGAACTTTGCGGATATCTCTGCTGCAACCGGTATTGCAACCAACTCAGGTTTGGATGTAGGATCTTACCAATATGAAAGAAGAAACCTTTCTTATTTTGCCCGTGCCGATTATGATTACAAGGAAAAATATCTTGCTTCAGCTACGCTGAGAAGAGATGGTTCCTATGCATTCGGTGCCAACAATAAATTTGCCAACTTCTTCTCTGGTTCATTGGGATGGGTTGTTTCAAATGAAGATTTCTTCAAATCTGATTTCATCAACCAATTGAAAATCAGAGGAAGTTATGGTATCACAGGTAATGAAAATGTGAGTCCTCAATACCAGCGTATTTCAACATTGATCTACAGCTACGGGTTGGGACAAAATGCAGGTTATACCTTTGGCAATGAGCCAACTTCGGTAGGTGCTACGATTGCATCTTTCAAAAATGACGATTTGAGATGGGAGCAGCAGGCACAGATGAATGCGGGTCTTGATCTTCGTTTTTACAAGAACAAGTTCAGCTTCACTGGAGATTATTTCAGGAAAGATATCAGCGGTTTGTTGTTCACTCCAACTTTGTCGCTTTACCTCGGTACAGCCGCGATGCCAACAGCCAATATCGGAACCACACAAACAAGCGGTATTGATTTGAACTTTGGTTATACGGATCAATTCGGAAAGAACTTCAAGTTCTCAACCAACATCACATATACACAAGCAAAGAACCTGGTAACAGAAACCAACAAAGGGTTGATTACTGGTGGTGGTTATGGTATTCCTTATCAAACCGTAACACGATTTGAAAAAGGATATGCACCTGGTTATTTCTTTGGATATAAAACAGATGGACTTTTCCAAAATCAGGCACAGATCAATGCATCAGCTACACAGCCAGGTGCACAGCCAGGCGACATCAAATATGTAGATGTGAATGGTGATGGCAAGATCAATGCCGATGACAGGACAAACCTGGGAAATCCTTTTCCTGATTTCACCATGGGTTGGTCTTTGAATCTGGAATACAAGGGATTTGATTTCACATCTTTTGTATATGCATCTGTAGGCAATAAAATTTACAGGGCTTATGAAAGAAATCTGGCCATGACCAATAAGTTCAGAAATGTATTGGGCAGGTGGACTGGCGAAGGAAGCACCAACGATGCAACATTGCCAAGGTTCTCATTCATTGATGCCAACAACAATACAAGGGCATCTGACAGGTACATTGAAGATGGTTCATTTATCAAGATCAAGAATCTGCAGTTAGGATATAACTTCTCAAGTGCTGCCTTGAAAAGGGCAAAGATTTCCAAGTTGAGAATCTATGCACAAGTGAAAAATGCAATCACATTAACAAAGTATACTGGATTTGATCCTGAAATTTCAGGTGGAATTTTTGATACCGGTGTTGATCGTGGTGCATATCCTCAGGCAAGAAGCTATGCAGTAGGATTGGATCTTAAATTTTAACCATGCAAAAACAAGCAAATATGAAAATAATAAAAGTAATAGTAGCTATTGCAGTTTTTGTATCAATCAATACTGCATGCTCAAAGTTTGTGGAGTATGATCCTCAGCAGGATTATCAGATCACAGCCAATGATTATCTCAAAACATCCGATGACTACAATAAGATGGTAATCGGCGTTTATTCTCCACTACAATGGTTGTATGCCAATCCTGTAATCGGTGATGTGGCTTCAGACAACTCAGTGTCTGGTGGTGAAAATGCTACAGATGTTTTGGGTCTTCAACAAATTGATGATTATCAATTGACAACCAACAACAGTTATTTGACCGAAGCCTGGAAATCTTGCTATGAAGGTATCAATCGTGCAAACTATTTGCATGAGAACAAAGCCAAGCTTGAGTTTGCAGGTAAGGACGCGTTGTATGGTGAAGTATATTTCCTAAGAGCATATTACTATTTTGAATTGGTAAGAATGTTTGGAGATGTTCCTTTGTTTACTGAAAAAAGGCTCACTGCCTCTGATTCAAAAGGATTTCAACGTACCGCAAAAGCAGATGTATACAAGCAAATCGAAGCTGATTTGAATACAGCCATCACTAAGCTTCCTGTGGTGAATGTTCAAAAAGGTAGAGTTACCAAATATGCAGCACAAGCTCTTTTGGGTAAGGTGTTGTTGTATGAAGGAAAGTATGATGCTGCTGCAACGATGTTGGAAAATGTTGTAAATGGTCCTTTCCAGTTGGTAACCAACTTTGGAGATGTTTTCTTGCAGTCTGGCGAAAACGGAACAGAGTCTGTATTCGAAATTCAATATTCGAATATCAGTCCATTCTACGATTGGTCTAATCCAGGCAGAGGTCAAGGAAATCTTGCAGTTCAAATGTGTGGTGTAAGAAACCTTGCAGGAAGCAGTCCTTATGGACAAGGCTGGAGCATCAATCTCCCTACCAAGAATCTTGCTGATGCATTTTCTGCCGGCGACAAAAGAAAGGCAGTAACGATATTGGATATCGAGGCATATAAAACTGCAAACCCTGCATTCAACATTACTTATTTGGTTGCTCCTTATAAGAATACTGGTTTATATAGTCAAAAGTATCAACCAAGAAAAGGTGAAACATCCGGTCAGGTTGAGTTGAATTATACAAACAACTACAGGACAATCAGGTATGCTGATGTATTGTTGATGGCTGCAGAGGCGAATAACAGGGCAACAACACCAAACGACACCAAGGCACAGTTGTATTTGAACAAAGTGCGCAGAAGAGCTTTTGGTGATCTACTTCATGACATTACATCCACAGGTGCCACATTGAAACAGGCTATCTGGGATGAAAGAAGATTGGAGTTGGCTATGGAAGGCGACCGTTTCTTTGATTTGGTAAGAACAGGACAAGCTGCTACCAAGATCACAGGTTTCAAAACCAGCAAGAACGAATTGTTCCCAATTCCACAGCAGGAAGTTGATATTTCCGGTTTGACACAAAACACCGGTTATTAATCATCAAAAGAAAAAAAGCAACAATGAAAATCAATAAGTTCATATACGCAACCTTGATGCTTTCAATCCTGTTGACAGGATGTACAAAGCTTCAATACGATGATGTATCGTTCGTACAAAGTGCTACCGATCCAGCCAAGTTGGGAGCCATGTTCGATATCACTCAAGACAATACAGGGCTTGTAACCATTTATCCGAATGGTGAAGGTTTGGCATATTTTATGGTGTATTATGGTGATGGATCTACAACTCCTGTCAAAATACTTCCTGGTGGAAACATTCAGCATAAATATGCTGAAGGAGTTTATAACGTTCGCGTTATTGGTGTAAGCATTACAGGAAAAGAGGTTGAAATGACCCAAAAACTGACAGTGTCTTTCAGGGCTCCTGAAAACCTCGAAGTAACTACTTCCGTTGATCCATCAAGCGCATTCATGATCAATGCATCAGCAAAGGCATTGTATGAAACAGTGTTCAAGATTTATTGGGGTGATGTGGCAAATGAAGTTCCAGTATCATTTCTGGAAGGACAAACGGTAAGTCACACCTACGCAAAATCAGGTGATTACACCATGCGTGTAGTTGCGCTCAGTGGTGGTGTTGCAACCACTACTTTCACCAAAGTAATTAGCATCAAAGTTCCGATTTTGTTGCCATTGGATTTTGAAACAGTGGGACAAACATATACATGGGGTAATTTTGATGGTGGTGATGCACAAGTGATTGCCAATCCAAAATCAGGTGGCATCAATACTTCATCCAAAGTAACCCGCATGGTGAAAAATGCTGGACAAATTTGGGGTGGAAGTGTATTGACGCTAAGCAGTCCGATTGATTTCTCTGTAAACAAAGTACTGAGAATGAAAGTATGGTCTCCACGCGCAGGTGCCAAGGTATTGTTGAAAGTAGAAAACTCTGGCAATGGTGGTATCAACTTTGAAAAAGAAGTTGCAACAACAGTTGCCAATGGTTGGGAGGATTTGATATTTGATTACAGAACCATCAATGCCGCCAACTCATATAACAACGTGGTGGTGATTTTTGATCTGGGTATTATGGGAGATGGCTCATCCAACTTCACATTCTACTTTGATGATATCAGACAAACAAATTCAATTGATGAGCTTACATTGCCATTGTCTTTTGAATCAACTACTCTGAATTATGCCTTCACTGATTTCAATGGTGGTAATGTAACTGTGGTAAATAATCCAAGTGTTACAGGTATCAACGGAAGCGCAAAAGTTGGTAAGATGATTAAGTATGCTGATCAGGTGTGGGGCGGAAGTTTCATCACATTGGCAAAGACAATCGACTTCTCAACCAACAAGTATGTGAAAATGAAAGTGTTTTCACCACGTTCAGGTGCGAAAGTGTTATTGAAAGTTGAAAACTTAACAAACCCTGGAATCAGTTATGAGAAAGAAGTAACAACTACTGTTGCTGGTGGATGGGAAGATCTTACTTTTGATTATACGGCTATCAATACAGCCAATTCATATCAGAAAGTTGCTTTGATTTTTGATTTGGGTACGATGGGAGATGGATCCTCTAATTTCACATTCTATTTTGATGATATCAGAACGTCTGCTACAGGTGAAGAACTTGCAGTGCCTATGACATTTGAGTCTTCTTCATTGACATATAATTTCACTGATTTTGATGGTGGACATTCAACGGTGGTTGATAACCCAAGTATGACTGGCATCAATACCAGCAATAAAGTTGGTAAGATGGTGAAAGGTCCGGGCGGACAACTTTGGGGCGGTAGCTTCATCGAGTTGGCCAAAACGATCGATTTGTCTGCAAGTAAGTCATTCAAGGTGAAAGTGTTCTCTCCAAGAGTAGGTGCCAGATTATTGTTGAAGGTGGAGAACCTTGCCAACGGTGGATTGAACTTTGAGAAAGAAGCCACTACAACCAAAGCAGGTCAGTGGGAAGAGTTGACATTCGACTATAGCACCATCAACATGGCAAATACATACCAAAGGGTTGTATTGATCTTTGATTTAGGTGATGTGGGAGATGGATCAGCGAACTACACCTACTATTTTGACGACATCATTATAAAATAATTTATAAAATAAAAAGGTATGAATCAGAGAATCATAAAAAACAGTTTATATATACTGTTGTTAACTCTCGGAATATCTTCCTGTAAAAAGACGGAGTACACTTTCGGTAGTCTTACTTCGCCTTCCGACATGACTTTGACTGCTACTGTTGCAGGAGTTGATGCCAACAATCCCAATGGGAATGGTACAGGAAATGTAAGTATAACAACTATTGCCAAAAGTGCCATTACCTACAAGATTGATTTTGGAGATGGCAAAGTTCAAATGGTGCCTTCCGGAACCATCAGTTACAAGTATGGTATCCCAGGAACCAATGAGTACACCATTACCGTTTCAGCTGTTGGAACAGGTGGAATCACATCCGTTATAAGCAAAAAAATCAAGGTATTTGTAGCATTTACCATTCCTACAGACATACTACAAAATCTGACCAATGGTTCATCCAGGGTTTGGATTTGTGATAACAATGCAGATGGTCATTTTGGTGTTGGTCCTTCAGATGCATTTGCTCCGATTTGGTATTCTGCTCCTGCTAATACCAGGGCTGCTGATGGTTTCTATGATGATGAGATCACTTTTACCAAAACAGCTACCAGTCAGATCACCATGAACCTTGATAACAAAGGCCAAACCTTTGTATTGGGAGCGGCGCTCTCTTACTATGGATTGACTGGTGCAGAGGGTAAGTTTCCGTTGGTTACAACAGGTGTTAAAAACCTAATTTTCCAGGATGCAACATCTGCAAGTACTTCATCCAATTCAACCAGGATTCAGTTCTCTGTACCCGGGAATGGTCTTGTACTGATTGGTTTGGGAAGCGCCACATATGAAATTCTGTCACTCACATCTACAACGATGAATCTGAGAACGATAGGAGCTGATGGCAATTCCTGGTATCAAAAATTAAAAGTAAAACCATAGTGTATGATCAAGTGTTCATTGAAAAATGGTCTACTGTTCATGATATTCACCTTGTTGGGGCTTGCAACTTTTGCAAGCCACCCAACAGGGGATACAACTCTTTCTCCATCATGGAAGAAGGGGTCCAAAATGAAATTATTTTGGGCTGATGAGTTTGATAAACCAGGCACACCTGATCCTTCAAAATGGGGCTATGATCTTGGAAATGGTCCTGATGGATGGGGAAACCAAGAGCTTGAATATTACACCGATAAGCTTCAAAATGCCTACGTTGAGAATGGCGTATTGAAAGTAAAAGCCATCAAGGAACAACACATGGGTTTCTCGTACACTTCTGCAAGGCTTGTTACCAGGGGCAAGTTTGAATTCACCTATGGAAGTGTAGAGTTTCGTGCTAAACTGCCTTCAAATGTGGGTACTTGGCCTGCAGTGTGGATGCTTGGTGCAGACATTGCAAAAATTCCTTGGCCAGCTTGCGGTGAAATTGATATTATGGAACATCGTGGCAAGGAACCTAATAAAATGATTGCTGCATTGCACTATCCTGAAAGACATGGCAATAACCCAAACAAAGCAGAAAAGATTGTACCTGGAGTAACAAGTGAATTTCATTTGTATAGGTTGGATTGGACAAAAGAAAGCATCAATATTTTTATTGACAACAATTTGGTGCATTCTGTACCCAATTCAAAATCAATGCCATACAACAAGGATTTTTATCTTTTGGTGAATATGGCTATGGGTGGTGGATTTGGTGGTTCTGTAGATCCTGCATTTCAGCATGCCATTTTGGAATTAGATTATATCAGGGTATACAAATAGTTCTTGTTTTTTGATTAATGTTGTGAAAGATTAACACCGCACCCCCTATTAGAGGGGGTGCTTTTTGATTGCATTCTACGATCGCTTAATAAACAGTTCATGTATGAGTAACTTTTCAAAAACAGTTGGGATGATGTTCTTAATGTTGATATTATTATCGTGTGGTAAATCTCCTTCGCCAACTCCTGCAAACAATGCGCCTTCGAATCTGGTCATCACTGCTACGGTGAGTACGGATGGTACTGGCAATGTTGACTTCAAGGCAACGGCGACCAATGCGAGTTCCTTCAAGTATGAGTTTGGAAATGGAGCCATTCAGGATGTGCCAACTGGTATCATTACATACCGATATACAACCTTGGGAACACTTACCTATACTGTGAAAGTTACAGCATCCAATTCTGCAGGCAAGAGTATTTCTGCAACAAAGGATGTGACAGTGGCTGTAACAAATAACTCCTTAGCGCTTGCATGGGCTGATGAATTCAACAATACAGGTGCACCTGATGCAGCCAAATGGGGATATGATCTTGGCACTGGTTCAAACGGTTGGGGCAATGCTGAATTGCAGTATTATACAAACCGAATTGAAAATGCGTATTGCGACAATGGCACTCTGAAAATAAAAGCCATCAAGGAAAACTACAGCGGAAGTGCCTATACATCTGCCAGATTGTTGTCCAAAACAAAGTATGAATTCAAATACGGTAGGGTAGAGTGTAGGGCTAAATTACCTGCCGGTATTGGTACCTGGCCTGCCATTTGGATGTTAGGTGCTGATATCAATACCAATGCATGGCCTGCCTGTGGTGAAATCGATATTATGGAGCACAAGGGTTCTGATCTGAATAAAATCTATGGTACTTTTCATTATCCGGGAAGATTTGGAGGTTCTGCTGATGGCAATAGCAAATTAATCTCAAACGCAACAACAGAGTTTCATGTATATCGTGCCGATTGGACAAGCAGTTCCATTCCGATTTATGTGGATGACCAACTCGTTCATTCTT
>CANFHO010000076.1 GCA_947447005.1 Chitinophagaceae bacterium | reverse complement strand
AAGGAATTTGTGGGATCTTATTCGCGAGATCAGAGAAAATGGCACTACGGTCATTATTACAACACATTATATGGATGAGGCAGAGTTTTTGTGTGATCGCGTAGCTATTATTGATGCGGGAAAAATTATTGCGCTGAATAATCCTGCTGCATTGATTGATGATTTAATAGCAAGTGGTTTTGAAAAAGAAAAGCAAACTAAGGGTGCCAATCTTGAAGATGTATTCATTCATATAACCGGTAAAGAACTCAGGAACTAAATTTCAGGATTCCCTAAATGATGTATATTTAAACAATAACAAAAAACAAGTATGAAGAAATGTATGTTGCCATTATTGGCATTGATGATTGGAACGGCCGCTATTGCTCAAACAAAATCAGTGGCAAAGCCAGCAGCTAAACCCACAACTGCAGTGAAGAAAATACCTTCTGCTGTTGCAACAAATAAGCCTTCATTCGTTTTGAAAAATGCATTGGATACACTCAGTTATGCCATTGGTGTATTGGATGGAAGTTTTTTTAAAACACAAGGATTGTCTGCTGTGAATTCAATGGCACTTGGTCAAGGATTTAGTGATGTTATGAATGGTAAAACAATGCTGAGTCCGGAACAGGCAGATATGTTTGTACGTGCTGAATTGCAGAAAAGTGCAAGAAAAAAGGTTCAGCCAACCATCGATCAGTGCAATCAATTTCTTGCCGAAAATGCAAAGAAGAAAGGAGTCATTAAAACTGCTTCAGGTCTTCAATATGAAGTGATTACGATGGGAACTGGTGAAAAACCAAAAGATACTTCGGTTGTCAAAGTTCATTACGAAGGATTTTTACTAAATGGCAAGAAGTTTGATAGCTCAAAAGATAGAGGAGAGCCTGCTACATTTCCGCTTAACAGGGTCATTCGCGGATGGACAGAAGGGCTTCAATTGATGCCAGTAGGTTCTGTTTTCAAGTTTTATATTCCATATGATCTTGCTTATGGCGAACAAGGTTCTGGAGATGTTATTCCTGGAGGAGCTACTTTGATATTTGATGTTGAATTATTGGCTATTGTAAAAGAACAATAAAATGAGTGTTGATTCTCGTTATCCTATTGGCAGATATCAAGTAGCAGAATATTCTGCTGCTGAAAAAGAAGCAAGATTAGCAGACATTCTTTTCCTTCCAAAATTATTGGAGTTTGCATTGTTGAATCTGGATGAATCACAATTGCAAACTCCATACCGTGATGGAGGTTGGACAGTAAATCAATTGGTTCATCATTTGGCCGACTCTCACATGAATGCTTTCATTCGATTCAAGTTGGCATTGACAGAAGAGAATCCAACCATCAAGCCTTATTTGCAAGATAAATGGGTGGAAACAGATGATGTGGTCAATATTCCTTTAAATGTTTCGGTTACATTATTGCATTCACTTCATCTTCGTTGGCATGAATTTTTGAAAACAATGTCAGATTCTGATTGGCAAAGAACTTTGTTTCATCCTGAGCAACAAAAAAATATTTCTCTCTGGCAAATGCTTATGATTTATGCATGGCACGGAAAGCATCATGCAGCGCATATAACACATTTAAGAGAAGAAAAGGGTTGGTAACCAATGCCACAAATTCAAAAGGACATATCATTAAAGGCCTTTAATTCATTTCATATTGAGGTAAAGGCTGCATTCTTTTCCAGCTTTGAATCAGTCAATGAATTAGAATTGCTTATTGATTCTTTAGATCATGTTAAACTGACTGAATCTTCACTGCCGATCCTTGTTCTAGGTGGAGGAAGCAATATGCTCTTTATCTCAGATTTTGATGGAGTGGTGCTGCAAAATAAAATAAGAGGTATTCATATGCTGTCTACTGAAAATGATACTGTGTTAGTTGAAGTAGGAGCAGGTGTCATCTGGCATGATTTTGTTTTATACTGTATTGAAAATGGTTTAGGTGGAGTTGAAAACCTCTCTCTTATTCCAGGAACTGTTGGTGCATCTCCTATTCAAAATATTGGGGCATACGGAGTGGAAGTAAAAGATGTTATAGAAGAAGTCCATGTCTATAATATCAAGGAGAAGAAACAAAATGTGCTTAAAAATAGTGATTGCAAATTTGCTTACAGGTCCAGTATATTCAAAACTACAGATAAGAATAAGTTTGTCATTACTTCTGTTGTATTTAGATTGAGTACTACACATGAGTTGCACTTGGATTATGGAGCCATACGGGATGAATTGAAAAGAATGCATGTTGAAAACCCATCTATTAAAAATGTATCAGATGCAATTGTTCATATCCGAAGTTCAAAACTTCCAGATCCGGCAAAGATTGGAAATGCAGGAAGTTTCTTTAAAAATCCAGTTGTATCAGAAAAAATACTGGATGCCATTAAGTTGAAATATGAAGATGTTGTTTTTAATAAAGTAGACGAAGGATACAAATTGGCTGCCGGTTGGTTAATTGAGAAAGCAGGTTGGAAAGGGGTTAGGAAAGGAGATTCCGGAGTACATGAAAAACAAGCACTAGTGTTGGTCAACCATGGGAATGCACTTGGTGCAGAAATACTTGAATTGGCGAACAAGATTCAAGCTTCGGTGTTTGATATATTTGGGGTAGAATTAGAAACAGAAGTGAATGTTATTCAGTAAATTAAATGCATGAAAGGATTTCGTTTTTTAAAGCATGTGCCAAATGATGATAGTAAATCTGATTTCGAGCGATTGCTGGAGGTTTTTATGCAATTGCTTAGTTATACCAATGGCGACGCAACAGAGGCTTTGGGTTGGATGACCCAGCTGGATAAAGAATATAATTTCAGCAATCCGCAATATGGCTTAGGCGATTTCATTGAAGATCTCAAGTCAAAAGGATATATTGATGAAAACAATCAAACCGGAGAGATTCATATCACACCCAAAACAGAGCAGGATATTCGAAAACGTTCTTTGGATGAGATCTTTGGAAAGTTGAAAAAAACCAAGCAAGGCAATCATACTACTTTCAGAAGTGGAAATGGAGATGAGATCAATCCCGAAACAAGACCTTTTCAGTTTGGAGATGTTTTGGAGCAGATTGATTTTGTTAGCTCAATCAGAAACTCTCAAATTAATAGTGGAATTGAAAACTTCAATTTACGAGAAGATGATTTGGAAATCAGAGAGACGGATCATAAATCGCAAACTTCAACCGTGTTGATGATAGACATTTCTCATTCCATGATTTTATACGGAGAGGATAGGATTACGCCTGCCAAAAAAGTGGCAATGGCTTTGAGTGAATTGATTAAAACAAAATATCCTAAAGACACATTGGATATTGTGGTATTTGGAAATGATGCATGGACAATTGAGATTAAAGATCTTCCATATCTGCAAGTTGGGCCTTTTCATACAAACACCGTTGCAGGATTGCAATTGGCAATGGAAATTCTTCGTAGGAGAAAAAATGCCAACAAACAGATTTTTATGATCACAGATGGGAAGCCCACCTGTTTGAAAGAAGGTAATAAATACTACAAGAATGCATTTGGCTTGGATAGGAAAATTACAAACATGTGTTTGAATCTTGCAACGCAATGTAAAAAGTTGAAAATTCCGATCACAACATTCATGATCACCAGTGATCCATATTTGCAGAGTTTTGTCAGGAGTTTCACAGAATGCAACAATGGAAAAGCATTTTATGCCTCTCTGGATGAATTAGGTAGTTTTATTTTTGATGACTTTGAAAAAGGGAAGAAGAAGCGGGTTTAGAAGCATTGATGAGCGTTGAAGGAGTTGAAATGGTTAAAGATAAAATTATAATTATCGAACATCGAATATTGAAAATCGATCAATAAAAACAAATGAAATGATTTCAGTAAAAACATTAAGTGAGTTGAAGGCCAATGGATATCGATCCAAAAGTATCAAAGAAGAAATGCGCGATAACCTGATTAGGCTCATGCAAAAAGGAGAAGAAAGGTTCTCTGGAATTATAGGATATGAAGATTCAGTAATTCCTGATACTGAGCGAGCCATTTTATCCAGACACAACATGTTGTTCTTAGGATTGCGAGGACAAGCTAAAACAAGAATGGCAAGAATGATGACTGATCTGCTGGATGAATACGTTCCTTATATTACAGGGAGTGATATTCATGATGATCCATTTCATCCAATATCTCATTATGCAAAAATGCAAATAGATAAATTGGGGGATCAAACACCCATTAGTTGGTTACACAGAAGCGAGCGTTATGGTGAGAAATTAGCAACACCCGATGTGAGTGTAGCTGATTTAATTGGAGACATTGATCCCGTAAAAGCAGCCAATCTGCGTCTCGATTTTTCAGATGAAAGAGTAATTCACTATGGTATTATCCCAAGAAGCAACAGATGCATATTTGTAATCAATGAATTACCTGATCTACAGGCACGTATTCAGGTGGCCTTGTTCAATATCTTACAAGAAGGAGATATTCAAATAAGGGGCTTTAAATTGAGATTACCATTGGATATTGCCTTTGTATTCACTGCCAACCCGGAAGATTATACGAACAGGGGATCCATTGTTACACCGCTGAAAGACAGGATTGAAAGTCAAATACTTACACATTATCCTAAGTCAATTGAAGCTGCATTGGAAATCACATCTCAGGAAGCGCGAATACACAGCGATCAGTCTAATCTGATTGAAAAAAGCGATTTGATTGCAAGACTTGTTGAACAAATTGCATTTGAGGCGAGGAGTAGTGAATATGTAGATCAAAAAAGTGGTGTTTCTGCAAGGTTAACCATCGCTGCTTTGGAAAATGCGTATTCTTCAGCAGAGAGAAGGGCTTTGTTAAATAAGGAAAAGAATACTCAAATTTGGATGAGTGATATGCAAGGCGTTATTCCTGCGCTAACTGGAAAGATTGAATTGGTGTATGAAGGTGAGCAGGAAGGTCCTTATCAAGTGAGTGTTAATTTGCTTGAAAAGGCAATCAGAAGCTTATTTATCCAATATTTTCCTGATCCTGAATCGTTCAAGAAAAAGAAGGGTAGGGAGCAAACAAATGAGAATCCTTATAACATTATCACGCTTTGGTTTGATAAAGGCAATAGCCTTGATTTGCTATTCCAGATGAAAGATGCGGAGAAGGTAAAGCTATTGAATCAAGTTGAAGGCTTGGGTGATATAGTGGTCAAGTATTTTCCTAAGGCAAGTGGCAAACAAAAAGCCTTCCTGATGGAGTTTGTATTGTACGGATTGAGTGCATATTCTCTTATCAGTAAAAAAATACTTTCTTCAAAGGTTGAATTTAAAGACCTGATGGGCAGTATGTTTCAGTTTGGAGAAGAGGCTTGATACAATGTTTAATAGGTTTAAATAGTTGAAGGGGTTGAAGAGTTTGAAGGGGTTGAAGATCTTTAAATTTAATTCTTCAATTACTTCAACCCCTTCAACTAATTTATCTATTTGCCAAGCGCTTCATAGCTCCTTATATATTCATTGAGCATTAGAGCTTGTCTGATATCAAGGAACATATTTTTCTGTTCGTTAGAAAGATTATCACCTTTACCCGACATGATGTCTTGGATGGCTTGAGTCATTTCACCAACCGACATATCTCCTTTGTAAGCATAGTATCCCAATTGCTGTTGAAGGTCCTTCTTCAGTGCAGAAAGAACTTTTGCTGCAAGTTTCTTGTCGCCTGCTTTATATGCAGCTTCCAGCAATTGTAAGCTTACTGTATTAAATTGATTTTGTCTGCTTACCATGGCATATGGGAAGTTCTCTTCGAGGATGTTCTTTTGCTCAAGTGCCAATATCTCTTTTGCCTTTTCTGTTTGACCTTCTTCCACCAGGTTGCTTGCTGTTTCTGCAATGGATTGTCTGATACCAAGCAAGTGCCTTCTGTTTTCTTCGTCAAAATAAACACCATGAACATTGGCATTACCAAAAGCAAATTTGTTTTTGATGATCTCATAAGAAGCTCTAGTATTTAACTTGCCTTGTTGACCAGCCACTGGAACAAAACGATATGCTTGTCCTTCAGTTCTGAGGTATTGAGCAAAGCCAAGTTCGCCAAATGGTGAAGTAAAATAGATAGGTCTGGACCATTTATTCGCTGCAATGATGTTTAGTACAGCTAAATCATTTTTCAGAAGGATATCTTTTGGAATATCAAATCTGATTTCATTGCTGACACTGTCTTTTGCTTCCACAGAGCCATTTTTTCTAACAAGCGCTATGTCAACTGGGATGCTTATTTTTTTAACTGGAAAGTAATTCATCATGCTGCCATCTTGCATTTGAATTCTGTTTGCATCATCATCACTTCCTACAAAATCATGCATAAGACTATATAGGTCAACATAGCGATTTGACAATTCCGCTTTTTCATAATATCGAATATAGTCACGCTTTCCACCTTCAATTTGTTCTGGTGTCCAGATAACATCAATAGGATTACTCTCATTGATTTTATATCGCAATTGATTTATATACCAGTCAATGCCAAGCAATGAATAGTTAATTACGCGAATATCTTTCCTGATTCCTTCTACTTCCTGTGCATACCAAAGTGGATACGTATCATTGTCGCCAAAGGTGAATAGGATTGCATTTGGTGCACAACTTTCCAAATAGTTTTTGGCAAGGTCTCTGGCAATTTGTTTTTTACTTCTGTCATGGTCATCCCATTCTTGTGAAGCCATCAAGAATGGAACAGCTATCAAGCAAATTAACCCTGCGCTGATATTTGATATGCTATCACTGGTAAAGTTTTTGATCCAATCTTTAATTTGAATAACACCCAAGCCAATCCAAATGGCGAACGCATAAAATGATCCAACATATGCATAGTCCCTTTCACGGGGTTGATTTCCTGCCTGATTCAAGTAGAATACAATGGCAAAACCTGTGAAAAAGAATAAGAGAAAAGAAATGAATGACCCTTTTCTGTCTTTGTTATATTGATAGAATATGCCAATAAGACCAAGCAGGAATGGGAGTGCAAAAAGTTTATTATTTGCTTTGTTGTTTTTGATACTGTCTGGAAGTTTATCCTGATTCCCCAATAAAGTATTGTCCACAGGTTTGATTCCAGTGATGCTATTCCCATCTCTTGGATTTCCAAATCCTTGCAGGTCGTTTTGTTTGCCGATGAAATTCCATCCAAAATAGCGGAAGTACATCCATCCAATTTGATAACTAAGCGCCCAATTGATATTATCGACCATACTTGGGCGTTGTCCTTCTGCAAGATTCAACCAACGTTGGTAGAAGTCGGCATGTCCCTGATCATTGCTTGCATCCCATACACGCGGTAATAACATTTTATCTTCTGGTGCATATACGGGTGATTGATCTTTTCCCGCTTCAAGATATTTATTTTGTCCTTTTACATAGCGGATTTCACCTTCTTCATAATCTATAGGTTTAGCTGTGAAAACTTGTCCATATAACAAAGGGAAATCTCCATACTGTTCACGTCCAAGATATCCTTCCAAGCTCATGGGGTTGTCAACATTATACATATCAATAGCAGGGTTTGCTGCAGAACGTATCAATGTTGTAAGGTATGTTGAATAGCCAATCAACATGAATGCAAAGCACCACATGGACAAGCGCAGAAAATATGGATTTCTTTGCAAGGATGGAAGTACAAAATAGGTAGTTGCTGCAACTGCTGCAATCACTAAAATAAGTTTCACCAATATATTTCCTCCGGAACCAGCGGAGATAAATGGATATAAAATTGAAATGGCAATGAGCCCCAACCATATTCCAAATTGATTTCTACCGATGCTTTTTGCACCAGAAATTTTGATCCCGAAATAAATCAATGCTGCGAGGATGATAAAGTATAAGGCAAAGCCTGAGAAGAATGGCAATCCTAAGGTGTTTACAAAGAATATATCAAAGCTTCCTGCTGTTTTGATGGTGTATTGAATAACTGCTTTTTGTGCAACACCTGTAATGATACAACCAATGATGAACGCATATAGGATACCCCATTTGGTAGGCTTATAGCGTTTATAATAATAAATCATTACGATGGCAGGGATCGTCAAGAGATTCAGCAAGTGAACTCCAATAGACAATCCCATCATGAAAAATATCAGAACAATCCATTTGTCAGCACCTGGTTTATCTGCGTTGTGTTCCCATTTAAGCATCATCCAAAATACCAAAGCCGTAAAAAATGAGGAAAGCGCATATACTTCACCTTCAACAGCGCTGAACCAAAAAGAATCACTGAATGTGTAAGCAAGTGCACCTATTACACCAGCAGACATGATGGTAAATATTTGAGAGCCGGAAATGGCGTCAGTACTTGTTTGAACAATTTTCCTTGCGAAGTGTGTGATGGTCCAAAATAAGAATGTGATTGTAAAGCCACTGGCGAGAGCACTCATCACATTTACTGCTTTAGCAGCGGTGAGTGGATTGTCTCCAAACATGATGATGAATACCCTTCCCATGAGCACGAATAAGGGAGCTCCTGGTGGGTGTGGGATCTGGATTTTAAAACATGAACTAACAAACTCACCGCAGTCCCACAAACTGCCACCGGCTTCAGCCGTCATGATGTATACAGAGCACGCGATTAGGGTAACGATCCACCCAACAAGGTTGTTGATCTTATTGAAAGACATAAGGAAAATTGTTTAGGTGACAAATGTAGTGAAATTGATGTCAGAACGCAGAAGTTAGGTCGTAGAAAATCATTCATTTTATAGAGGATCAATGATTTTAACATTTTTGAAAAGACATTCAATCATCTCAGCCAAAATGTAGCTGTGTGTGATGTGAATCCTTTTTTTGAGAAAAGATTTTGTGGTGTTAAAAAAATTATTATTTTTGCACTCCCATTTGCGAATGGAATGGATTGAACTCGTAGCTCAGTTGGTAGAGCAATACACTTTTAATGTATGGGCCCTGGGTTCGAGTCCCAGCGGGTTCACTCTCAAAAAAGATCATCAAAAACGATGGTCTTTTTTATTTTAGGACTATACAACTTTACAATTACACAAAATACTTTTTAATTTTTCTCCTTTCTCCTTTCTCCTTTCTCCTTTCGTTTGAAGGGAGGGTGGTTGATTTAAACTAAAAGTGAAGACTGAAAAGTGAAAGGTAAAATTCGAATATCGAAAAAAAATATTCGTAAAATAGTTCTTTCGTACCTTTCCGTCATGAATACTTTTCAGCATAAAACAGTGGTTATTACTGGCGGCACAGATGGAATTGGGAAATCCCTGGTACTTGCTTTCCTGGCCAAAGGAGCAAATGTTGTTACATGTGGAAGGAATCAACAAAAAATCATTGCATTAGAATCAGAAGCTCCCATGGGAAAGCTGTCTGTACTGAATTTGGATGTTACAGTTGAGCGGGAATGTCAGCGCTTGGTGGATCACGCCATTGCAGCATTCGGCTCCATCGATATTTTGGTTAATAATGCTGGAATTTCAATGCGGGGATTGTTGTCGGAAGGCGGGTCAGATATGATTCCTGTAATTAAAAAAGTAATGGATGTAAATTTTTATGGTACTGTTTATACTACAACATATGCATTACCTCATCTGATCAAGTCAAAAGGGGTAGTGGTTGGGGTTTCTTCCATAGCAGGCTACCGAGGTCTGCCCGGACGAAGTGGATATTCTGCATCAAAATTTGCACTCCAGGGTTGGCTTGAGGCTATCAGAACAGAAATGCTTCCCAAAGGGGTT
Source organism: Chitinophagaceae bacterium (assembly GCA_947447005.1). Classification (GTDB taxonomy): domain Bacteria; phylum Bacteroidota; class Bacteroidia; order Chitinophagales; family Chitinophagaceae; genus Pollutibacter. Next base: position 5,698 of record CANFHO010000076.1, on the reverse strand, counting down.
CATGTAATGTGGGTTTGTCCAGGGTTTACAGCTTCCAATATTAGAAATGTTGCTTTAAATAGCAAAGGTGAAGCCCAAGGCGAGTCGCCACTGGAGGAAAATAAATTGATGGATGCTGATACTTGTGCTGCTCATATCATCCAGTCCATTCAAAAAAGAAAAAGAACCTTGGTAATGACTTTTCAGGGAAAAGAAACAGTATGGCTGAATAAATTTTTTCCAGGCTTAACAGATAAGCTGACGTATAAATTCTTTTTTAAAAACGGTGAACTGATCAAATGATTTACAATCAAAACCTAAACAATTCACCATGCCTATATTAACCTTCACAAGCGATTTTGGTTCTTCCGACCATCTCGTGGGTACTGTGAAAGGAGAGATACTCAAATTGAATGAGTCATTCAATTTGATAGATATTACCCACGATATCATCCCGTATAATTTTATGCAGGCAGCGTATGTTTGCAGGGGCATATTTGAAAGTTTTCCCCAAGACACTTTTCATCTTATTTTGGTAAATGCTTTTGATAATAACAGAGACCATTTACTGATTGCAAAACACCATGGTCAATATATAGGATTGCCCGATAATGGTCTTGTAACAATGATCCTTGAGGGAAGACCTGAAGAGGTCATTTCAATTCCAATTCCTGCAGGAATGAAAAAAAGCATCAAAAATTTTACAGGGTTAATCATTGATGCTTTCTCCAATATCCTCGGTGGGATGATGCTACACCGGATTGGCAATAGTTCTGTTGAGATTTTAGAAAAGAATATGCTCAGGCCTTTTTATACCAATCAATATATCGAAGGGCAAATTCTAATGATTGATAGGTTTATGAATGTTGTCGTGAATATCACTCAACATGATTTTGAAGAACATCGCCGAGGAAGAAAATTCAAAATTGTCTTATTGAGGGATGCATTTATTGAAAAGATCAGTGAACATTATGCGGATGTGCCGGAAGGTGAAAAATTGGCATTTTTCAATCAGGCAGGTTTTCTGGAAATTGCCGTCAACAAAGGATATGCAGCTCCTTTGTTTGGTTTAGGTGAATTTGGAGCAGGCGGAGGGCATCATCATGAAAAGCGTCAATATTACCAAACGGTGAAAGTCTTTTTTGAATAGCATTTTTCAAATTTCCTACTTCAGCATTCCATTTTTTTTCAAATACCCCAATAGCCATATTGTCACTCTGCTGTATGAATGCATTCCCTCTGGCTGATTGTTTATTTTCAAAAATCGTCCATAAAACCATGTAGTTGCATCATCTATCGGACCTTGATACTTTTTGACAAAGGCATTGTATTCCTTCAAATCCTGTTTGGCTACATCAGGAAGTTTCATCATCATATTTCTGGCTAACGTGCTATCCCGTCTTGCCAATGAACCATTCGCATATAAAAACATTTCAAGGTTGGCTGCATATTGTATGCTGCTGTCTAATGAGCTACTTGCTGCTAAATAACCAATGAAATTTGCTTCACTTTCTTTTGCATATCCCAACTGATGGGCTATTTCATGTAAGGAAGTAAAGGGTATCGTAAATACTGGCATTCGGTCATTAATCTGAGCTTCTCCTGTAAATGGATTGTAATAGCCACTGTATCCCATATAATTTCCAACTACAACAAAAAGAGAACGCTTGAATGACATGTTTTGATATGAAATCGAAGCATGATGTTTTGATAAATGCTGATAAGCCGCAGCTAATTCAGGTTTTTTTGATTCATTCCAAGGATTTTTTTTTCTGCCAATGGAGTATTTCTGTGTTTCTGCTAAAAAATGATGTGTGAGGGCGGTAATATCAGATTTTGAAGGGTTTACTTGCATTTCAAACCCAAATTGTGTAGAAATAGAAGTCCGATAATAATTAAAACCCCACATGAAATTAAAAATCACCCAAATCCATCCAACAAGCGTAAAAATTTTTAGAATTCTTGAAGCTACTCCAAGTCTTATGTTTGGAGATTTAAAACTTGATTTACACCATCCTGCAATTTTGTAAAAAACAAAGCAAACCAAAATAATATAGAGGATATCCCCTAAGCTAAACGGAATCCATCCAACTAAATTTCTAAGTAAGTTTGAAAAGGGATCATAAAAAAAATGAACATACCATCTTTCAATTCTTTCTGGCGAATCTGAAAACCAGTTTGCTAGTAAAATTAAAAGCAGAAGGGGGATCGCTCCGTAATGTTTTTTCAATATAGACATCTACACAAATTATCCTTTTCCTTTGAAATTTCCCATAATTAGGTACTAAACAACCTGATTCTAGTTTTTTTCATCAATTTCGTTCTGTCTTTGGCTTCTTATATTTGTTTATTTGTTCTCTAGTTGTTACCTTTGCCGTCCCTTAAAAGTACAGGTATGACAGGTTCCCATGAATTTGAAATTGCCTTTTTGGGTCTAAAGCCTGGTATAACGGTATTTGAATACGAGTTAGGGGATATGTTCTTTGATGCGGAAAAGTCAACTGATTTCCAAAACTGCCTGGCAAAGGTTCGTTTGTTGTTAGACAAACATGCCGGCTTTCTTCAATTAAAATTTGAAGTGGGTGGCAAAACCGATATGCAATGCAGTAGATGTGGAAATTCAATAGGAATCGACCTTTGGGACGATTTCGATATGGTTGTGAAAATCGTTGACAACGCCCAAGAGATGAATGATCAAAACGATGATCCAGATGTCTTCTTTATTTCCAGGAACGAAAGTCACCTGAATGTAAAAGATTGGATATTCGAATTCATTCAATTGAGCATGCCAACACATCCCATGTGCGATGAGTCTGAAATAGGAGGACCCCAATGCAACAAGGAAGTGCTGGAAATGCTCGAAAAATTAAAAGAATCTGTAGTAAAAAAAGAAACTTCAATCTGGAAAGGATTGGACAAATTTAGAGATAACTAAAACAAGAAAAGATGCCAAATCCCAAACGCCGCCACTCACAGCAAAGAAGTGCTAAGAGAAGGACCCACTACAAGGCTGAAACTGTAACTTTGAGCAAAGACTCAACTACAGGAGAGATCCATGTTCGTCATCGTGCCCATGTAAGCGAAGGCAAATTGATGTACAAAGGAAAGGTAGTTGCTGAGAAGTCACCTATCAATTAAGATCTATTCATTCCTTAATATATTCCAACTACTACCTAAATTAGGTGGTGGTTGGAATTTTTTATTTACATAAATCTCAGGATATTTGCAATATGAACATTGGAATTGACATGATGGGTGGCGATTTCGCCCCTTTGGAAGCCGTAAAAGGCATCCAGCTTTACAGGGAAATGGGCCAAAACGCCATGCTCACTCTTTTTGGAGATGCAGAGCTACTCAATCAATTACTCGAGCAACATGGTATGTTACAGTCCAACACAACGATTGTTCCTACCACTCAGGTGATAGATATGCATGAACATCCAACCAAAGCCATGAGGGAGAAACCAGACTCTTCCATTCTTGTAGGTTTTCAACAACTCGCAACAGGAAAGATCGATGCATTTATCAGCGCTGGAAATACTGGCGCTATGATGGTAGGTTCATTGTTTAGCATCAAGGCTATTGAGGGTGTGCAAAGGCCAACCATTGGAGCGTATATGCCCAGGGAAAATGGTAAATTAGGTTGGTTATTAGATGCTGGCATCAATTCAGATTGTAAACCAGAGAATATTGCTCAATTTGCAATTTTGGGCTCTCTTTTTGCAGAACAAGTACTCAATATTCCCAATCCACGTGTAGGCTTAATCAATATAGGTGAAGAAGAAGGAAAGGGAAATATTTTGGCTCAAGCTGCTTACCCTTTATTAAAAGAAGAACCTTCCATTAATTTTATTGGTAATATTGAAGGACGTGATATTTTCCTTGACAAGGCAGATGTAATGGTATGTGAAGGGTTTACAGGAAATGTAGTTTTGAAGTTAGCAGAAAGTATTCACGGACTTGTACAAAACAGGGGCATCAAAGATGAATTCTTTGATCGTTTTGAATTTGAACAATATGGCGGAGTTCCTGTCTTAGGTGTGAACAAGCCTGTCATCATTGGACATGGGATATCTCATGCAAAGGCATTTTTGAATATGGTCAAACTTGCTCAGACTATGATTGAAAAAGACCTACTCGGTAAAATCAAAGAGAAATTTAAAGCTTAAAAAAATACAGACATAGAAAAAGGGTTAAAAACTGGATGAGATATTTTCTCCAGTTTTTAACCCTTTTTTCCGTTTAGGAAATATTTCTATTAATTATTTCCTCTTCCTCCATCTCCCATACGGAACATCATTCTCATTCCACCGCCATCTCCTCCCATCACATTGTTCATGGGTTTTAAGTCAAATCCTTTTGGAATTTCAAATGTCGTTGCAGGAATATCTACATCCGGCTGAAGTTTTAAAACAGTCATATGAATTTTAAATCCATTTCCACGTACAATTTCATATTCCATTGGCAAACCCTCAATCAGTTCCAATCCCTGTACGCCGCCAGACATCATACTCATGCCACCTCTTCCTCCTCCACCAAAACCGGAGTTGGTATTGCCTTGAGCCGCAGAAGTTGCAGCAATTTTGTATTCAGGGTTATACCAAATAACAGACTCAGTTGTTGTTCCATTCTGTCCACGAGATTTGATTGTAACTTTTTTACAGGTAAAGCCTGATATTTTCTTGGTTTCATCAGAGTAAACAAGCTCAGGCTTGTTGTCCCTGAATGTAATACCCATCGCAGAAAGTGAATCTCTTCTCAGGTTTCTGAGAGAATCCATTCTTGCACGCATGGCTTCATTGTCAGCGTCAGTAGAAAAGAAGCCAGTCTTTCTGCCCATGGCCTCAATCAACGTTGTTGTTTTTTTATTGGTCCTATCAGTAATAACTGTATTGAATCCGAAATCAGATTCACTTACAATCTTCATGAATTCTGGAGTGTAATAAGTGGTAATTGTTGTTTCCATATCACGTGGCATACTGAAGCCGCCGCCTCCGCCGCCATTGTCTCCACCACCACCGCCGCCACGGTCATTACCAAAGTTTTCTGGAAAAGTCATTTCTGTTTTCGCTTTCACAATTGCTTTTGTGATAATCTTGGGTTGAGCATAGGAAATGGCAACCCCAAAAATCAACAAAGCAATCAAGGATAATTTTTTCATTTTTTACTTTATTTGAATAATATACAATTTATGACATAGAAAGTTTATTTGACGTTAAAATTGGAGGATTCTTGCGGTTGTGAGGCAAGGAGTGTACTTGTTAAAAGGGGAAAGGGAGAAACGGAGAAACGGGGAAACGGAGAAACGGGGAAAGGGAGAAACGGGGAATTGGTGAAACGGGAAAACGGAGCCTGCATGCCGAAGTCAGGAAACGGATTGAATCTTGAATTCGTTTCTTGTAAATAATGGTTCATGATTTTCTATTTCTCTATCTAACCAATTCCCCGTTTCTCCAATTCCCCGTTTCCCCAATTCCCCGTTTCTCCAATTCCCCGTTTCCCCAATTCCCCGTTTCTCCAATTCCCCGTTTCCCCAATTCCCCGTTTCTCCGTTTCCCCAATTCCCCGTTTCTCCGTTTCCCCAATTCCCCGTTTCTCCGTTTCTCCGTTTCTCCATTTCCCCGTTTCTCCTCATTGCCTCTTTGCCTTAAAATCTTAACTTGCCCCTCATAACCACATGCCATGAAAAAAGTTATCATCTTCTGTATTTCCCAGTTTT
>CANFHO010000075.1 GCA_947447005.1 Chitinophagaceae bacterium | reverse complement strand
GTTTTTTCCCAAAAAGGATTCGTGAAATACATCTGATGGGAAGCATACCTGTGTAGAAAAAAAGTGTGAAAAAAAAGAGATGAAAACCAATGAATGAAAAAGAACAAGAGAATAATCGTCATGTATTAAATTGAGCATGCAAGGTAACCATCAAATGGCATATTTGATGCTAACCCTATGCTAAAGAAAAATTCTTTTATCGTGAATTGTAAAAGAAGTGCGGATGGCCTGCAAATGGTTAATATTCCATTTGCATAAATGCTTCCAGGGCTGCATAATGTGGCAATCCCAGATTGTCAAACAAGGCTGCGGTTCCAGCATTCCTGTCTTCAGCCCTTTGCCAGAATTCCCTGCTATCACTTCCCTGAAAAACAACTCCATCTTTTTGAGATTGATGAATGAAAATGCCATTCCTTTTCTGCAACACCTGGTCAGGACTCATTGGAATCGACATATCAATATCCCAGATATCCCATTCTGCCCAGGCACCTCTATATAACCACAACCTACATTCCGCAACGGATATATCGTTTGCTGCTTTCAACCTTTTCAAAGCTTCGAACATAACATCAAAACATACCTTATGTGTTCCATGTGGATCTGCAAAATCACCTGCTGCAAAAATCTGATGGGGTTTTACCTTTCTGATCAGATCCATATGTATTTGTACATCAACTTCTGAAGGTGGATTTTTTTCAATCAATCCTGTTTCATAAAAGGGGAGATTCATGAAATGAAAATTTTCTTCTTTCACTCCCACGTATCTGCATGTAGCCCTGGCTTCCGTTCTTCTGATCATCCCCTTGATGCTTCTGATTTCTGGAGTATCTTTTTGATGTGTTTTTTTCAATTTGATGAAATCCAACGCATCTCTCCATATCATGGCAGCCCTGCTTTTGTCAATTGTAAAGGAATTGTCAAACTCCACTGCAAAATCAATCTGGCGCATCACAAATTCATCACTTACTGCAATATTTCCTGAGGTTTGATATCCAACATGAACATCATGACCTTGTTGTACCAACCTCATGAAAGTTCCTCCCATTGAAATGATATCATCATCTGGGTGAGGGGAGAAGATGATGACTCTTTTTGATTGTGGATATCGTCTCTCAGGATGTCTTGGTACATCTTCTGTGTATTTACCTCCTGGCCAACCCGTGATGGTATCTCGTAGTCCATTAAAGACCCGAAGATTCACTTCAGGAACAGGACCATGTTTCACCAATAGGTCTGCCATTCCAGAATCATTGTAATCTTCAAGGGTCAACATCAGCAATGGTTTCTGTTTTTCTGCTGCCATGCTGCATACCGCTTTGCGAATGAGTTTTTCCGTCCACTCAATTTCTCCTGTAAGCCATGGAGATTTGAATCTGGTTAAATCTTGTGATGAGGCTTCATCTACAAAAAAAGTACAATTGTTATGCTCTTGTAAAAATGTTGCAGGTATGCTATCTGTGATATTGCCTTCAACTGATTTTTTCACAATCTCTGCCTTGGATGCCCCAAATGCCAACAAAACAATTCGTTTGGCAGAAAGAATGGTAGAAATTCCCATGGTTAAAGCCAAACGTGGTACCTGAGAAACATTGTCAAATTCATATGCATTTGCAAGCCTGGTGTTATTCTCTAAAGGAGCAATCCGTGTTTTGGAAGTATGACTTGCGCCTGGTTCATTGAATCCGATATGTCCATTCAATCCTATTCCCAACACCTGAAGATCAATCCCGCCCGCATCGATGATTTGCTGCTCATATTTGTTTGAATATTCCCTGGCATGTATTTTTTCAATGGTGCCATCCGGAACATGAATATTTTGTTTGTCAATATCAATATGTGAAAATAAATGCTTGTCCATAAACCTGTGATAGCTCTGAGGAGCATCTGGTTTCATGGGATAATATTCATCCAAATTGAATGTAATCACATTTTTAAAACTGAGTCCCTCTTCTTTGTGCAACCTTACAAGCTCAGCATATAAAGCTTTTGGTGTAGAACCGGTTGCCATTCCCAATACACATGGCTGGTTGTTTTCAGCTTTTAGCCGAATCAATGCCGCAATTTCTTGTGCCACAACCCTGGAACCATCAGAGGCTTTTTCGTGGATCGATATATGAATCTTTTCAAAGGAATCAATCGTAGTCATTTCACGTATTTTAAGGTGAAGTGAAGTTAGTAAATTATTTTAAAAATGCTGATTGCTATGTTGTAGGGTATATGTTCTAAGTACGTATGAAAATAACCTGCATATAGCCTGCAACTTTGAACCTACAACCTACAACCTACTTCCTAATCCACCCTCACCTCAAATACCTCTGGCCATAATTTCCCCGTAATGTAAAATACCTTTTTGCCTTTGTCGTATGCAATGCCATTCAATACTGCACCAGATTCTTCCGCTGTAGAACCTTTCTGCGTGAGATAACCAAGGTCTTTTTTGGTATTGCGTTTCAAAAAATCCTGCATATTCAATCTCCCTACAATGAAACCAGTTGCAGGATCTATCTTCAGAATATAATCATATTGCCACCTGTTTGCATATACATATCCATCTACCATCTCCAATTCATTCAAATTATTTACTGCCCCCAGATTATCACTTACACTCAATACCTTGTTTAATTTCAAACTTCCTGGCTGTACAAAGTATAATTTGTCAGAACCATCACTGATGATCAACTGCTTGTCGTCATGCGTGATTCCCCATCCTTCATTGCTCCAGGGCAATTCTCCAATTTTTTTCAACTCCTTTGTATCATATAAAAAAACCTTGTGGTTCTCCCAACTGAGTTGATAAATCGTGTCGTTAAAAACAGTGAGTCCCTCAGCAAAAATGGCATCATCATTCTTGACTAATTTTAAAGCTTTACCAGATTGGATATCTACTTTTCTGAGGGTGGATCTTTTGAATAATCCGGTACTCTCCAAAAAACTACCATTAAAAACTTCCAAACCCTGAATAAATGCTGCCGTATCATGCGGATATGCATTCAACACAGTATAGTTGATTTGAGCAGGCTCTGGCACCAGTGATCCTTCTTGAGAATTACTATCTTGACTTTTTTGAGAATTTTCATTGCATGCATACAATAAAACAGCCATACCCATCGTTAGGGCTAAGAGGGTTCTTTTCATGGACCAAATTTCCTGATAATTTTCCGTTCTACGCAGAATGGCATCTTAAATTCAGGTGAAAACCATGAAATTGGCAGATTGGTTGTTAAAAAAGTGTCAATTAACTTGCACTTTTCAAGTTTTCAGCCAATATTTACATCCTCATCCAATGAGTGCCTTCAATGGCCAACTATCCAATCCTGTAAAAAATCGATAAAACCAATCTCTTATCGAAAACCTCACTACAAAATCGTAGACATGAGGCTTTTCATCTTTTCATTCATATTGTTTCTAACTGCTATGACTTCGCAGGCACAAAGGGTATGCTCAACCGCTTCCCAAAACAGTGCACAGTTGTCACAGCCTTCTCTTCAATTGTCATCTTCCAACAACAATGTTCCTGCTGAACAGGTAATCACTATACCTGTTGTAGTGCATGTTGTGTACAATCTGGCAGTTGAAAACATCAGCGACGAACAAATCATCTCACAGATAGAGGCGTTGAATGCTGATTTTTCTAAAACAAATTCCGATTTCAATAAAGTTCCATCTGTTTTTGCCAAATATGCGGCAAGCTCAAACATACGATTTGAATTGGCAAAAACCAATCCAATGGGACAAACAACTTCTGGTATCATCAGAAAGAAAACCACAAGAATGATGTGGACGGATGATGATAAAATCAAATACGAAGCAAATGGTGGAAGTACCACCTGGGACGCAAAAGCTTATTTAAATGTGTGGGTTTGTAATACTGTTCCAGGTCTTACTGGTTATGCAACATTTCCAGGCGGACAACAAGCCGTGGATGGAATCGTAGTTCGTTACGATGCATTTGGTACAAAGGGTAGATTGATGTTGCCTTTTAATAAAGGACGTACATTGACTCATGAAGTTGGACATTGGTTAGGTTTGAAGCACTTGTGGGGCGATCAGACTTGTGGTGAAGATGGTATCGATGATACACCAAAGCAACGTGCAGGAAATATAGGCGATCCTGTTTTCCCTAGAACAACACCATGTAATACTTCTCCAGAAGGTGAAATGTTCATGAACTTCATGGATTTCACAAACGATGCCAGCATGGGCATGTTTACAGAAGGACAAAAGCAAGTAATGCGTAACCAATTCAGTGTAAGCGGAAGCAGAAATACCATATTGAAATCAAGAGGGTTATCTGAAGCTTGGAACAATAACGTTGAACTGAATGTAATGCCAGTCAATACGCGTGATTTGGTTGTTTATCCAAATCCTGTTAACCGATCAACATCAACCATCAGACTATTGGTAAATACTCCGATCAATGCAAATGGTAAGCATTTTGCTATCATTTCTTCCAATGGCCAAATTGTTAAAATGGGTCATATTCAAGAAATGCAACAAGATATTGATGTACAAAATCTAACACCAGGAATGTATTCAATCAGACTTACTGATTCTGAATCAAATTCCTACACCAAGTTCGTAAAGAACTAAAATTCTTCAATCTTCTGACCTGATCAGATAGTAAACACATGTTGTCAAAAAATTTCTGACAAATGGAACCTGTTTGATGATGCTGAATTGAACCCGAGGCTTGAGTCTGAATTTAAATTGATAAATAGGGTTGATCAGATAATGTCTTTCATTTTCAATCTTATACCCATTGGTTTTTACAATGTCTTCAAATCGTTCAATGGATATTCCTGTTTCCTTGATTTCCAACAACTCTTTAATCACATTGGGATCTTCTCCAAACATGCGTAAGATGAGTTTGTAGAATGGTGCAGGCAAAATATGAAAATAGGGGAGTACTCCTAGAAACCTACTATTACAAACTTGTTGATGCCCACCATGTGGCATATACCAGGGTGGAAATCCAAAATAGATTCTTCCTTTTGGTTTCAGGAATTTTTTTAAATATGGGATAAATCGCTTCTGGTCTGGTATATGTTCAATTACATCCTTGAGAAGAATGAGGTCAAATTGACCTTTTAATTTCTCCAAGGCAACTTCTTCATAGATGTTTTGGTTGATAATTTCCACCTTGCCATCATCAATGTAATCATGGAGGAACTCTTTTGCAAAATCTGATTTCTGTAAATCCAATTCTACTCCAGTTGCCTTACATCCTTTTTCAAGAAAAGGCAATAGAACACCGCCATCTCCACATCCAATGTCCATGATAGCACATGAATCATCGATCTTAAAAGATTCCTCTATAAAAGGTAAAACATATGCCCTGGCATTGTCTGCTTGTTGTTGAAATCTGATCTTTTCGTCTCTGTGTTGTATAAGTGCCATGGATAATAAGCTTCGTTTCTGCTTTGTTTCCGTTTCCTCTTGGTAACTTTGTACAAATGTACAATTTGAAAACAGAACTATGGAATTCATCCTTCGCTGAAGGGAAAGTCATTTTAATGGATAAGCCACTTACCTGGACTTCATTTGATATTGTGAAGAAGATCAGAACCATGATCAAAATTCCTAAAGTGGGGCATGCAGGAACCCTGGATCCTTTGGCTACAGGGTTATTGATTGTTTGCACTGGCAAGTATACAAAGAAAATAAATGAGTACATGGCGCAGGAAAAAGAGTATACCGGCACGTTTACCCTGGGTGCAACCACTCCAACCTATGATCTGGAAAGTGCCCCTGAATTTGTTTCTACCTTGGATCATATAACGCATGAAATGATTCATCAGGCTACTGAACAATTCAAAGGTGAAATCATGCAGATACCACCCATTCACTCTGCTATAAAACAGGGTGGTACACCTGTTTATATCCTTGCCAGGAAAGGTAAAGAGGTGAAAATGGAACCTCGTAAGATTACCATTAAAGAATTTGAAATTACAAGGATTGAACTTCCCATAGTGGAGTTTAAAGTAGTATGTTCAACTGGCACGTACATCAGAAGCCTGGCCTATGATTTTGGCAACGCCCTGGGATGTGGGGGGCACCTTTCATCTCTTAGAAGAACGCGTATTGGAACTTTTCATGTAAATGATGCATCCAATGTGGAGAGTTTTACACAGATGGTTTCTGAAATGAAAGAGGATATCGTCTAACATAACAGTATCATTAAATAAGAAAAGCCGCTCATTGAGCGGCTTTTCTGTTATGTAACAAACTTGAGTTTTGATTAGAATGTATACCTCAAACCAAGTTGTGCTTGCCATACATCAAATAAGCTTGCACCACGTCTGAAGGTAGCATATTCAATGCTTCCGTTAACAGGCACCATCTGATACAATGGTTGATTTGTAACTGGATCGAAAGTTTTAGATGCAACCTTGATTGGAGTAGTTGTGTTAACATTGTAACCTACACCCCAACTTGAGTTAAACATATTTCCGATATTGAAAATATCAGCACGGAGTTGAATGGTATGCCTTTGTTTTCCAATGTTTTGGAAAATTTCAAGCACAGAGCTCAAATCGAAACGTGGAACCATGAAATACAATCCACCATTACGTTGAGCATATTCACCACGGTGATTTTTCAAATAAGGATCATTTGCAATAAATCTTTCAAAATAACCTTTTTGTTGATCAGGAGTGTAAGTAACACCACCAGATGTGAACTGTTCGAAGTTCATTTCACTGGTATTTCTTGGAATGTAAAGAAGGTCATTTCCAGATATACCATCACCATTCAAATCTCCATTAACTGTGTAAGAATACCTGCCCTGGTTTTGTGTTTGTGCACCAAGGTTGAACTGGATAGCCATTGTTTTGGCAATTTCCTTCCTATAGCTCATGGTACCAATTACCCTGTGGCGGGTATCATAATCACTGTATGAAAGGTAGGGTTGGTTGTTACCCAATACTGATTTATTTGCAGACCAAGAGCTGTATGCAATGGTTGCAGCATCAATATAGCTTTGAGAGTTACCAAAGTTGTATGCAACCATCCAACTGATCCCTTTTGTGGATGGCCTTTCAAGTTTGAAAGTTGTCATGAATGACTTTCCATACGCACCGCTCTTCATTACAGTAGCATCAGTAACCTTCGGATTTACTCTTGATGCATTGTTAAAGGCAGTACTCGCAAGGATTGTTCCGGTTGCAGTATTGAAGGTATTAAAACGAGGTCTGTTGTCTGGACCACTAAAGTTTGAACTTGGAGTTTTCAAGTTTGCATTGTAGTAGTAGATATTGCTCAAACTTTGTGTGAAGAGCACTTCTGCACTGGCAATGATTCCGCCTGGAAGCTTCTGATCGATTGCTAAGTTTGATCTAAACACTTGAGGGAACCTGAAGTTCTTTTCAGTAACAGCAATATTATAAGAAGGAGCTGGTAAACCTGGCGTTGAGATAACAGGAGCATTGCGTTTTACATCAGCACTGAAAGGATAAAGCGTTGTAGCAGTGATGCTGATTTGCCCACTTTGAACACCATTATTACCCATTTGGTTACTGATAAATACGAATGCAGGACGACCACTGAATAAACCTGCACCACCACGAATTTGTGTTGATTTATCACCTTTCACATCATAATTGAAACCCAAACGTGGGTTGAACATTACTTTTGGTGAAGGCAATTGTGATGTTGAAAGTTTTGTTTGCTCTCCGTTTTCATTTACAAAGTTGAAACCATCAACTTCGGAATTCGAATAACCTGTATTTCCAAAGAAAGGAACATCAAAACGTGCTCCATAAGTGATATTCAATTTTTTAGAAAGTGGAAGCTCATCCATAAGATAGAAACCTGCATTGTATGCCTTTGTTGTTGCTGCCCACAATGCACCACCTGCAAGGTTACTATAGCTTAATACATATTTGTTTAAGGCTACTGGATTCGCTGTCATATTCTTGTTTGCCAACCAAGCATTTGCGCTTGTATAGAAGTCAGCAAGAGAATTGAAAATATACTGACCATTGATCTGTGGTGTGAACTGGTTGAAAAATTTGAAAGATTCAAAGTTTACACCTGCAGAAACAGTATGCTTTCCTTGATACACAGTTAGGTTGTCAGAAAACTGCCAAGTATCAGTATTCAACGTATTGTTTGGTGTGAAAGGCTCAGAACCAAATGAAATATAGTTGATGTTACCACCACTTTGAATATCTACTGTAGGGAAAGATATTGACTTTTCAGCACGATAGTCCCTATTTGCAGTATATCCAAAAGTAATGTCGTTCTGTACTTTGTTGCTGAAACGACTGTTCAATTGTCCAATGAGGGAATAAATGTCATTGTGAATTTCATAGTTTGAATTTTGATAATTCAATGAATTCAAGTTGCCATTCCTACCGCCATTTGAACCAGAACCACTCATAGGAACATCCCTGAGAGATTTTAAGGCATTTCCACGAAGACTGAATTTATGCTTGTCGCTGATGTTCCAGTCAATCTTTACCAAAGCCTTGTCACTTCTAGTTGCAAGCGTATAGTTGTCATAGGCTCCGGTTTCATAATTGAAATTAGTTTTCAAGAATGTAGACAATGCTGTCAAATCTGAAGCCAATACTCTTGTAACGTTTGCACCACCTGTGTTGCTACCATTGTTTGCAACAAATGCAGTACCAGGGTCAGTTCTTCTTTCACCTTCATAGTTTGCAAAGAAGAATAATTTATTTTTGATGATAGCGCCACTCAAACTTGCACCATATTGCTTCACATCAAATGCACTGGTTACAACAGATTGTTTACCAAATTGGCCTGCTTTTCTACCAACAAGTCCTTCATTTCTTGTGTTGTAAAAACCTGAACCATGGAGTGTGTTTGTACCACTGCGTGTTACCGCACTGATACCGGCACCTGTAAATCCAGCTTCCTTAACGCTATAAGGAGAAATGTTTACTGTGATTTCTTCAATTGCATCCAAAGAGATTGGAGCAGAGTTCGTTTGGCTTCCAGGAAGTGCCTGCAATCCAAATGAGTTGTTGAAGATAGAACCATCAATGGTAAGGTTGATAAACCTGTTATCCTGTCCGGCAAATGAAGTACCATTGCTTTGAGGGGTGTATTTCGTAATGTCAGTGAAACTTCTGCTCAACGTTGGAAGGGCTGCAATAACCTTTCTACCAAAGTTGGTTGAAGTTCCTTTCCTGTCTTTAGAAATCAATGCACCTTTTCTGCTGCCAGCCACAACAACTTCAGTAAGTTGGCTTTTTGCATCAAGCATGCTGATGTCAATTTTGGTTGGATCGCCGAGTTGTACAAAAATGTCTGTTACCTCTTGTTGGGTATATCCAACATAAGATATCGTCAATTTGTAAGGTCCACCAATACGCAAAGCAGGAAGATTGTAAATACCTTCTGTGGTAGTTACTGTTTTGTACTTTGTCCCGGATGGCTCATGAACCACTTGAACTGTTGCTCCTGCTAATGCCTTTCCTGAATTGTCCTTCACAGAACCGGTAATTGTACCAGATGTGACCTGGGCATTCAGACTAAGCGCTGCAAAAAGAGCGATAATCAATGACAGATAATGTTTTCTCATAAAAATGTTTTTATACGGTTGCAAAGGTCTCAAATAATATGATAAATCATCATTTTTAACGTTAACAAATTTTAACATTTTCGAAAAAAACCTGTTGAAAACCCCTTTTTTTAGCACTATTTCAAAAAATGAAGGAAAAATGACCTTGAATCATATACGCATATAAAAATTTTATATTTGTATTTGCTTCAGAATGTGTAATAAGGGAGATTTTTGGGGCTTTAGGTGAGGCTACTCCTGATTTTCACTGGGTTTTGCAGAAGGCAATGGTCTTTTTTTCTTTTTCTCAAAAAACCGGTCAAATTCTGTTCGAAATGATACATTTCCGCCAGTTCTGTCTCTTTTTCCGGATGTAGATAATAAATCAAAACTACTCCTGTAGAAAAAAGAGGTCCTGAATTTGCCATCAGGAGATATTTTGTATTCAGCACTTACATCAGGAAGAAAAAGGAAAGATTGGGTATTCCCAGAGAAGGCATTTCCCCCAACGGATGAAAAATTGAAATCACTTCCAAACGTGATTACCAATTTATCGTTCAGCAAAGATTTGATGAATTGTAGGCTCACATTTTCTCTAAAGTTATTTTGATTTCCAACAGAAGCATTTGTTCCTCCGGCATTCATCAGTGTTCGCGAATAGTTAAGGTTTACATCAACAGCAGCTCCCAAAACCTTACTGAAAAAATTTTGCACACTGCTGCTTAAAATACCGTTTATTACACCCGAAATTGTATTATTAATAAGTTCACTGTTTAAGTCACTTGCCACAATTGCTGCCTGAGGAGCAAAGCTTTTGAATACAATCAAATATGTTGATTGCTTACTTACTTCCAGGGCATCCCTATTGATTGTTTTTAATTTACTATCAATGGTAGCATTATTTTTTACAGAACTGTTTTGAGGAATGACAATCTGGAATGATGGATTTGGTTTACTTAACGTGCCAGACAAATTGCAACGCACCTCAACATCACTGATTTCCCTCAATACATCAGAACTAACTCCTGAAACAGTAGAACTGCTGGGATCAGTGAATAAGGTGCTCATCCTGACTTTCTCTGCTAAATAAACTGCATCAATATTGATATCCGCATTATATGGATCCCCAGTCCAGCTGATGAAGCTATTACCTCCTCCAACCAACTTAAATGGTTTTTTGAAAATGTCTTGGAAATTGAAATCATAACTGCCACTTTCAATATTATATCTTCCCAACATCGTGAGATTGTCTTTTGTCCCTGTATGTATTTTAAGATTTCCATTTCCTACACCGGAAATGATATCTCCTGTTAGTTCGTCCAAAATAACATTCATACGCAATAGGGGAGTGGCAGTTAGATCTAAATCTATGAGCAAATTCGAACTGTAACTATTGCTATCTAATCGCATCTCTTTACCATATGCCTTCCAGATGATATAATCCACATCGGCAGATTGCTTGCTACTGCTGGATGTTAAAATGTCTATGGTTGAACTGTCAACCGGTGCTCCACTGATTGCCATTTTCATTTCTGCCTCAGGTCCTGTAAAACTGAAATTGAATTTTGCAATGGCTTTACCATAAAATAATCCATTGTTGTCTTTTCTGGTATTCAAGACCAACATCTTTTTTGAACTTGCTGAAATGTTGTATTTGAATTTTCTGAAAAAGTGATGTTCAAGACTTCCTTTCAATGTTGCAGGATTACCATAAATATCCTTTATTTGAATGGTACCAAAATCAATCTGATCAGGTTTGAATGAAATAACTGGATCTTCCAATTGATAGGTACAATTTGTATACGCAACCGTGAACTTGCCTTTGGTGATTTTGACATCACCAATTAAATCGGGTTCATCCAATTTGCCCTTTAATCTCAGCTTACCATTGCCAACTCCTTGCAAATCACTGAAAACGATTCCAAGATATTTTTGTAACAATGAAAGCTTTACATTTTTGACAT
Source organism: Chitinophagaceae bacterium (assembly GCA_947447005.1). Classification (GTDB taxonomy): domain Bacteria; phylum Bacteroidota; class Bacteroidia; order Chitinophagales; family Chitinophagaceae; genus Pollutibacter. The sequence continues at coordinate 4,046 of CANFHO010000075.1, read as the reverse complement.
CTATTTCTGTATCTATTTGATCATTTGTGCTGTCATTTAAATTCAACTTGCCTTTTATTCCAAATAAATATTCAGGATTATCAGATTCAAGGAAGTAGCTTGCCCTTTTTTCTTTGCTATCCCAAAAAGCATTGATAGTGGTGATACCTATTGAGTCTTCCTCAAACCTGGTTTTATCTGTTTGGGCATTCAAATAAAGTTTCATGTTGTTGAAAGGATCCTCAATGGTCAAATCACCCGTAGTGATACCCTGAATTCTGGGTTCTTTCAATACAAAAGGCAGTAGATCTCCCAGATTCACTTTAGTCAATGACAAAACAATGTTTTGTGTGGCACTTGCTTCAGGAGGCAGACTCAATGCAGTAATTATTTGGTCGCCATTGCTTATTTTGAAATTACTTGCACTAAATCGTGAACGACTAATTTCAATTTCTCCATCCTTCTCTATATTCCAAGTCTTTTCATTAAAAACAAGGGAAGACGGTTTGAAGTGGACTTGAATTCCGTCAGTCATATTTTGAATGGTTGCAGAAAGACTTGCACCAAATTGAGATTGTTCTGAAAACGTGTTGATGTCAACCAATGAAATATCTTTGGAAGATCGAATTGTTATTTCATTGTTAGGGAAAAAGAGACTGTCATTGAATACAATGGAACTGGCCTTTGATTGCAATTGAAGACTGTCAATTGTTCCTTCTGCATTCAACTTATAATCATACACCGTTAATTTATTATAACTGAACTTAGGAATCTCTGCATTGATATTAAACAATTTGCTTCTGGTATTGATGCCTCCCGTTATATGAGAATTATTAAAACCCGATAAGCCTGTGTTTAATATTTTAAGAAAGGCATTTGTGTTATTTAGTTTAATATCGAATGAAAAATCCTGATCTTTATTAAGCGGAATTGCTTTTTTGAAATACATCGGATAATACTTGCTGAAATATTGATTGAACGTATTACCCAAGCTGGCAAAGTCAAAATTTCCCTGTAGATTTACTTCCATATCATCCCCCTCAACACTCACAACACGGTAACTGCCTTTTTTTTCTGCATGTAAAATTAAACTGTCAACCACGTAAGCCTGATCCTGTCTGAACAATATCAGGTCATAAAAACGCATATCACCCTTGATGTTGTCTGGTTGGTCTCCTTCCATATCTATGTGAGTTCTGCCTGCAAATCTCAAAGGCAGATTCATGATTTTTAAACCCTGAAGATTAGAAGATAAAATTTGTCCATCCAATACAGTATGAGGTAAATTTCCGTTAAAGTCAATATGTGTTCGTACCCTGGCTTCCAGATTCTTGTCGCCAATATCCAATGAAGCATTTAATAAGCCTTTATAATATGTGCCACTTCCTTGTACATCATTAAAGTCATACCCATTGAACCCAAATGAAGAAAACTGAGTGTTGAATTTAACCAATCCGTTTTCATCTGTGCTTACAACATATTTACCATTCGTCTTTTCTATGGATGGAATACGTAATAATTTGCCTGTCTGTAAACTGAAAATTTCTCCACTTGATTCTATTCGTGGCATTGAAGATGCAATGTCTTTGATTGTTAACCTGGTATTGATGTTCCCTAAAGCAGTAGTTGTCAATCCGTTCAAATAAATATCATTTACATCACCAGAAAGGATGCCATTCATTGTTATATTACCCAATTGTTTCAGGTCAATTCCATCAATTTTGGAAAGTGTTGGATAAAGTTGATTCAAGTCTTCAATGATAGAATTGAATCTGATTTCTTCCATGAGATATTTGAACTTGGTATTGTCGGGTAAACCACTCATACTAAAACTACCCTTGAGTGTTGTTGCTTTACCATATTTTACAATCAAGTCATTGGTCCATAGATTTCCAATAGTTCCTTCTGCTTTACCACTGATCGTTAGGTCCAATTTCATGTCTTTAACCTGTGGTGCGAAATAAGCAACATCCTTGAAGCTGATTTGTGCATTTTTAATATTTCCTTCAATCTTCACCCGACTGATAAAATGCTGCATATCCTCATTAAAGGAGTTATACTTCATCGTAAAGCTGTTGCCAATCTTACTGTACGGTGTTATTATTTCAAGTTGTTGAAATCCCATTGCTTTTGGATTAAATTTCCAGTCAGCTTTTAAAGATTGTATTTCGAAACCACTTCTCTCTTTGGCACTAAGTTTCATGGCAGATCTTAATGTATCTGCTTGGAATGACAATGAACTCAATTGTGCCTGTATTCCTTCAAATCGAATATGATCTTCATCAAAATAGGTATGTGTTTTTCTGCCATCTTCAATATCGGAAGTAAATGTTCCATTCACAAGTTGGATCAGATCAGCTTTGACAAGCCAATTTTTGGGATTCCATCTTGCATTTGGATCTTCTTTAGGGATAAGATATTTTGGACGTTTTCCATCATATTGATTGATACTAAAAATTGGTTCCTTGACATGAATTCTACTTACTTCAATTATTTTTTTTGAAAGATCCATATTTCGGGCAGATAGCACAAGGCTTTTCAATTGCAGGTGGATGTCTTCACCACGCCATCTGTCATCTTGCAGAAACCTGAAATGATTGAGTTCCAGTTTTTCAATGGCAAGCTTTAATGTGGATGTGTTGCTGCTTGTATCATTTGTTGCAAGTGCATCACCAATGAACCCATAATTCCAGGTGGAATCAGTTCTTTGCATATGTATGAATCCATCCTTGAGTCCCAGATAATGAATTGAAATATCCTTCTTAAAAAAGAACCAATCAGTGATACGCATATCCAATGAACCTGCGAACAACAATGTATCTTTTTTCTGATCGCGAATCAGAATATTCTCCAGTGAAAAACGATTGAAGAGTGAAAAATCCACTGCACCAATGCTAACTTCTGCTTTAAGCTGATTGCTGATTTTTTTTGCACTGAAATGGATGAGACAATTTTGAACTGAATTGATATGTAGTAATATCCAACAAAGCAATAAGAGGGCCAATAACCCAAGAAATAAATTGCGTATTATTTTTGTCAACCGATTCAGTTTGCAGCTTTATTGCAAAAATAGCCAATCCAACTCCATCCTGATTGCATCCTTGGCATATTAACGGTTTTTTATTTTATAGCATTTCAAGTCAATATGCAGCTGCATGGTCGTCGCCTCGTTTGTCGCCAACCGCCTCGATGTTTTTTAGCTTTTTGCCCTGCCATTCAATTTTAATTACCTCTGTTCTTCCAATTTCTCCTCTGTTCATGGTAGTATATCCCATTTTCTTCAACTCTTCAATTAAAGATGTTGGGAAAGTGCCTTCCGCCATAATAACGTCTGGAAGCCATTGATGGTGAAATTTGGGGTTATTCACTGCATCCAATGGAGTTTGTTTGAAATCAATCACATTGAGAATGGTTTGAAATACAGAGGTTGGAATGGTTGTGCCTCCGGGTGTTCCAACTACAAGATAGGGGGCATTGTTTTTCAGGACAAGTGTTGGGGCCATCGAACTCAACATGCGTTTTCCAGGGGCTATGGCATTTGCTTCCTTACCCAATGCTCCATACATATTTGGAGCTCCTGGTTTCACACTGAAATCATCCATTTCATTGTTAAGCAAGAATCCAGCTTGACCAACAACCGTTTTTGAACCATATCCACCGTTTAACGTAGTTGTAACACTTACTACATTTCCAAAAGCATCAGCAACCGATAAGTGCGTTGTTTCATCACTTTCCGGATTTATTTTTCCGGGATTTACCTCTGTGCTTGGTGTTGCTTTGCCAGGAATAAAATCTTTCATTCTTTCTTTCAAATAGGCGTCACTTCCAAGGGTTTTTACAGGTACTTTTACAAAATCCTGGTCGCCCATAAATTCGGCCCTATCAGCGTAAGCTCTTCTTTCTGCTTCTACCATCAATTGAACTGATGCAGGCGTAAGAAAACCCATTTGCTCAATATGTTTATCCTCTGTCATTTTCAGCATTTGTTTTAGCAACAAGCCTCCACTGCTGGGCATAGGCATTCCAACGATCGTGTATCCCTTGTAGTCAAACATAACAGCAGGTCT
>CANFHO010000074.1 GCA_947447005.1 Chitinophagaceae bacterium | reverse complement strand
CGGTTAACACCTGTTGAGTTTGAAAATCAGTATTTTTATACCCTAGAGAAACCAATGACTAATTATAAATCCAATAAAAAACAAGTTAAACGGTTAAATAAAACGGTCAACCTTATTTAGGCATTGACTGTTTTCTAACTACTAACCTCTAACCCCTAACTCCTAAAACCTAACTCCTGATCTAAAATTTCGGACAATTGATTTTCTTTCTCAAGGGGTCTTTGTATTTCCCAATGTAGATGATGGAAAGTTCCGTGCCACCTCTGCTAACAGAAGCTGGTCGTAGAGTAGAATGATTGATGTCGTAAGAAAAACCAAATCTGAATCCATTCACTTCCATCCCAAGATATGGAATCAATGCGTCTCCCATGCGGTACCAGCCACCAGCATATAATTGGATCGGATTGTTTTCATCGTAGCTTAAATTGTATGCAAAACTAGCGCCAGCAAGGGTTTCAGATGCTCCTCCTTGTTGTTGATGAATAAAACTTGCATGGAGCGATTTATTTTCTCCCATCGGAAGATATGCCCCTCCATGAATTGTTGAACGTGCATTGAGTTGATAATAACCTCCCATAAAACTTTCAGAGGGCCTGTTTACATGGTAAATGGATGCGCCGAGATAGAAGCTATTGTCTCCGTCTGTACTTAACGCATACATGAATCCTGTATTCAGATCAAAGTAGTTGATTGCAAATGGATTGTTTCCAAAAACTTCAGAAGTAACGCCGGTAAAGCCCAAGGCAGTCAATTCATCCTGAAAATCTGCTCTTCTAACATCCAGTCGCTTGCTTGCCATCGTACCCTGAAACCCAATGGTTATCTGGTTTTTACCATCATCATCCAATGATTTGGAATATGCCGTGGAAACGGAATAAAAATTGTTATTCAGAATTTTATTTCCACTTTGGTCATTCACTGCAAGAAATCCCAATCCCCATGTGTCATTTTCCGGAAGCTTATTGTTCAGTATGGAGAAGTCGTATGATACAGTTGAAGTGGTAAAAGCATTGTTGATGGTTGGCCATTGCTTTTTGAAATTTCCTGAAAATCTAAATGTACCATTGAACTTACCAGTATAGGCAGGATTCAATGTGAGTGGAGAAACAAAATATTGAGAAAAATGTGGATCCTGAGAAAATGCGTTTCCTGTTTGCAGTAAAAAAACTGCAAGAAAGATGGTCAACGGATTCTTTAGGTAATTGTTCAAATGAATAAACTTATGACTGTGATTTTTCTCCGAAGGCAAGATCGCCGGCATCACCCAATCCAGGTACGATATATCCTTTTGCAGTAAGCTCTTCGTCAATGGCACCACACCAAATGGTAATATTCGGCTCATTTCTTCTGAGAAATTCAATCCCTTCTGTACAAGCTATTACACAAACAACATGAATCTCTTTTAAATTGCCTTCGCGTTTCAAAAACTGTATGGTCTTCACCAAAGAGGCGCCAGTAGCCAACATAGGATCACTTAATATCAGTATTCGATCTTCCAATTCAGGACATGATAAATATTCGAGACTGATCTCAAAATTACCATCACGACTGTGCTTCCGGTATGCTGCAATAAAAGCATTATCGGCCTTGTCAAAATAATTTAACAAGCCCTGATGCAATGGTAGCCCTGCACGCAAGATTGTTCCCAACACGGGTTGTTTATTCAATACTTTTTGTTTGGCAATGCCCAATGGGGTTACCGTATCTTTTTCAATCCATGACATTTTTTTGCTGATCTCATATGCAGCAACTTCGCCAACTCGCTCTATGTTCCTTCTGAAGCGCATTCTGTCGCTTTGAATACTGGTATCTCTCAGCTCGCTGATCCAATTGCTCACCAAAGAATGATGTTCGCTTAAATTAATGACCATACATTGCGTAATTTTGGGTTGGAATATAGCAAAACTAACCCCTTTAAAACTTAATTCCTATGCTTCAGGCAAGTATTTAGGCTTTAAAAATTTGTTAAGGTATAATTGAGGGAAAGAGGTAAAGTGGAAGAGTGGATTAGTGGATCAACTCGGTATTGTCAAATATCTAACCCCTGGCCCCTAACTCCTAACCCCTAAATGCGATAAAATAAAAAAAGTATGATCTACCGCACAATTGGTCTCATGAGTGGAAGTTCCTTGGATGGACTGGATATTGCATATGTAGAATTTGAAGAAATAGGAGGGAAATGGACCCATCATGTTTTGGCTTCTGGTTGTGTATCTTATGATGAAGAATGGTGCCATCGTCTGAGCAATGCAAAAGAGTTGTCTGCTAAAAATCTTCACATTCTGGATATGCAATATGGTGCCTTTCTCGGACAACAGGTAAATGCATTTATGGAAAAACATCTGTTGGATTATAAAGTGGCATTGATTGCATCGCATGGGCATACCGTTTTCCATGAGCCAGGGGTTAGTTCTGTTCAAATCGGACATGGGGCTGCCATAGCTGCGGCAACTAAATTACCTGTTGTTTCTGACCTCAGATCTATGGATGTGGCATTGGGTGGTCAAGGTGCTCCAATTGTTCCAATGGGCGAGAAAATTCTTTTTCCAGGGGTTTCATATTTTTTAAACATTGGCGGCATTGCCAATATTTCATATCATGATCAGCTCATTCACGACGCATTCGATGTTTGTCCGGCCAATCGTGTTCTAAATATGCTCAGTGCACATGTTGGAAAAGCCTATGACAATGCAGGGAGTCTGGCTGCTTCAGGCAAGGTAGATGATGAATTACTTCGAGAGTTGAATGCACTTCATTACTATCGTGAAGTATATCCAAAATCGTTGGCAAATGATTTTGGAACTGATGTGGTTTACCCAATTATTTTATCTTACGCACTTTCAACAGAAGATGCATTGGCTACCTATGTTGAGCACATTGCATCTCAGGTGGCTGATGCTGTAAGAATGATATGTTTTGAACGCACATTGGCATTGAGCGGAGATAATATGGTAATCAGTGGAGGTGGAGCACTGAATAAATATTTGGTTGAAAAAATTTCTGCGCATTTGGCACCTTTTTCAATTGCTGTTTCAATACCTGATGAAAGTACCATACACTATAAGGAAGCCATCATCATGGCATTACTGGGTGTTTTGAGATGGAGGGAGGAAGATACTGTAATGGCATCAGTTACCGGTGCCAGCAGGGATAGCATTGGTGGTGCATTGTGGATGGGTAATTAATCCTGGTTTCAAATAAAAAGAAGAATGCTTGCAGCGATTACCATTAACAGAAATGCGGTAATACCCAAAAAATTCGACCATCTGGAATTGGTGTAATCTCCCATGATTTTTTTGTTGTTGCTTACCAGAAGAATGACAAAAATCAATAATGGTGCCGTCAGTCCATAAATAATGGCTGTTATAACCAAAGCCTTCACTGCAGAGATTCCGGTAAAGTTGATTGACATGGCAATGATGATAGATATAATCATCACTACATAAAATCCCTTGGCTTCATGAAATTTTTTGTTCAAACCTTCTTCCCAATTGAATAGCTCGCTTACCATATAGGAAACTGACCCTGCTAAAACCGGAATGGCAAGCATCCCTGTTCCCAGCACGCCAACAGCAAATAATAAATAGGCGAGTTTTCCTGCCAGAGGTTTCAAAGCCATTGCAGCTTGATCTACCGTTTCAATCTGCTTCAATCCTGCTTGATGTAAAACTGTACCAGTTGCCAATATGATAAAAAAGAAAACAAGGTTTGAAAAGAAGATCCCTGTCTTTATATCAGTCTGCATTCCATGAATAATTCTTTTATCAACTATGATTTTATGCTCTTCTACTTCTTCAACTTCCATGGAGGTTTGCCAAAAGAAAAGATAGGGAGAGATTGTTGTTCCCAATATGCCAATCACAATCAAAACATATTCCCTGCTAAGTATAATATGAGGAATGAATGTAGATTTAAGTACCTGCATCCAGTCTTGCTTTGATAAAAATGGAACAATGATATAGCAAAGCAATGAAAGGCAAAACCACTTTAGATAATAAGAGATTTTTGCATAAGGCAATACTACAATATAGTATGAAAGGAATATGCCAATCGTAGTGCTAAAAACGGTTGACGGGATGCCTGGTAATAACATATTGGCAACGGCTCCCATGCCAGCCAGATCTGCACCTATATTGAGTACGATGGCTGTGAAACTTACCAAAACAATCAACATGACCAGCCATGTAGGATAGAACATTTTGATGGTGCCAATTAATCCCTTGTTCGTTACCAAACCAATTCTGGCACACATTTCCTGCAAGGCTGCCATCAAGGGGAAAGTAAAAACAGCAGTCCATAAGGTAGCCAGGCCAAACATACTGCCTGCTTGAGAATAGGTTGCTATCCCAGAAGGATCATCATCACTTGCTCCTGTTATCAACCCCGGCCCAAAGATCTTTGATATGCTTTTTTTGATATTCATTTGGGTTAGGTGTTAGGGGCTAGATGTTAGAAAATATTTTACTTCCGAATGCAGGACACATTTCCCCAATTCTTCGTTTCTCTTTTCCTGCCTTCGGCAGGCAAGCTCTCTTCTTTTTTCCTGCCTTCGGCAGGCAAGCTCTCTTCTCTTTTCCTGCCTTCGGCAGGCAAGCTCTCTTCTCTTTTCCTGCCTTCGGCAAGCAAGCTCTCTTCTCTTTTCCTGCCTTCGGCAGGCAAGCTCTCTTCTCTTTTCCTGCCTTCGGCAGGCAAGCTCTCTTCTCTTTTCCTGCCTTCGGCAAGCAAGCTCTCTTCTCTTTTCCTGCCTTCGGCAGGCAAGCTCTCTTCTCTCTTCTCTTTTCTCTTTTCTCTCTTCTCTCTTCTAATATCCCCACTTCTTCATGATCGCCAGATCTTCACTTGCACAATCAATGGGTGTCTTTCCCTGATAGGATTCTTGCTCAATGATGAAATGTTTTGTTCCCCATTTTCTTCCTAGATCTATAACTTCTTTTACAGGTATTATACCTACACCAAGAATGGTTGATTCAAATGGCTCTCTTCCTTCAGTTGCCTTGATTTCATCTTTAACATGCATGGACTCAAAACGGCCAGGATACTTTTTCATGATATCCAATGCTTTTGCACCTCCATTGATCATATTGCCAATATCCAGTTGTTGCATGACCAACTTTGGATCTGTTTCAGTAAGAATAATATCGTACAATGTTTTGCCTTCGAGTGATTCACTGAATTCAAAATCGTGGTTATGATAACCGAATTTCATGCCATGCTTATTGCACAACTCACCAGACTTGTTGAATATCTCCATGAATGCTTTTAATTCACTCAAAGATTTTCTGGTTGTTTGTTCCAAAGAAGGACTTATGACAAATTGTTGTCCCATCACAGCAGCGTCCTCTACCGTATATTTCCACTCTTTACTAAAGTCTTTGATAGAGGCATCCCAATGAGATGCATTCATCACTGTATGACCACTTGGCATCTTGATGCCTAAATCATCTAATATTTTTTTAAATTCGGTGGCTGACCATCCATAAAATTTTCTGTTGATATAATTAGCATGCTCTACATGCTTGTACCCCATGGCAGATAACTTTTTCAACGTGCCAAGTGGGTCCGCTTTCATGTCTGCTCTTACCGAATAGAGCTGTATTCCTGTAAGTTCACCTTTTTTGGGTGCTGCAAAAATATCCTGACTCAAAAGGCTTGTGCCTGCTGCCAACCATGCTGAACGACGGATGAAGGCTCTTCTAGATGGGTTCATATGCAAGTTCAATTTCTGATGAAAGAGTAAGTTACAAAAAACCATTGAATGAATTGATGTGCATTGCCAACTTACAGAAAAGCAGCTGTTCGGCTCGCTTTGCATTTTTTCAGTCCTGAAGCTATCCCTGCATATACCAATGAGCCCCCATCATCTCCTGCTTCTGGGCCTAGTTCAATAATCCAGTCAGCTGATTTTATTACATCTGTATTATGTTCAATCACAATGACAGAATGTCCCTGGTCAATCAATGCATTGATGGATGTAAGTAACTTTTTGATATCATGAAAATGCAAACCTGTAGTGGGTTCATCAAATATGAACAGAATCTTTCCATGGTGTCCTTTACCCCTGCCAAGGAAGCTGGCTAATTTCACCCTTTGGGCTTCCCCTCCTGATAATGTGTTGCTGGATTGCCCTAGTTTGATATAACCTAAACCTACGTCACTGAGTGTTTTCAGTCTTGTAGTAATGTCCTTTTCATCTTTGAAAAATTCAATGGCTTCATCTACACTCAACTCTAAAACATCAAATATATTCTTCTGTTTGTATTGAACTTCAAGTACATCTTCCTTGAATTTTTTGCCTCCACATCCTTCACAAGTCAAATGAACATCGGCCAGAAATTGCATTTCAACAGTTTGTTCTCCTTCGCCCTTACAGGTGTCACATCTTCCGCCATCCACATTGAAAGAAAAATGTTTGGGTAGATATCCCCTGATTTTACTCAGTGGCTGCGATGAATATAAATCCCTGACCCCATCCCATGCCTTTATATACGTTACAGGATTGCTTCGCGAAGACTTTCCTATGGGATTCTGGTCAATCATCTCCACCTGTTCAATATCATCTACATCTCCACTTATTTTTTTGTGTGCACCTGGACGATCTGAAATTCCTGTAATTTTTTTCAACAAAGCCGGATAGAGGATTCTTTTAACCAAAGTGGTTTTTCCGCTTCCACTTACACCACTTACCACATTCAATATTCCCAATGGAAATTCAACATCAATCTGATTGAGGTTGTTTTCTGAAGCGCCTTCAATCTTAATAGACCTTTTCCAGCTTCTGGGTTTTTCAGGTGCTTCAATTTTGAGATCACCATTCAGGTAAGATGCTGTTAAACTTCTTTTAGATTTGATCAATGTTTTGTAATTTCCTTCTGCAACTACTTCACCACCGAGGTGACTTGCAAGTGGTCCCATATCAATGATATGATCTGCTTCCCTCATCATCATTTCATCGTGCTCAACCACAACCACAGTATTTCCCAGGTCACGTAGATTTTTTAATACATTGATGAGTCTGGCGGTATCCCTGCTATGCAACCCGATGGATGGTTCGTCTAAAATATACAGTGAATTTGAGAGATTGCTTCCTAAGCAACGTGTGAGTTGTATACGTTGACTCTCACCTCCACTTAGGCTGTTGGCCAATCTTTCAAGTGAAAGATATCCCAATCCTACATCCATCATTGTTTGTAAGCGTTGCTCAATTTCAATCAAGACTCTTTTTGCGATACTTATTTCATGAGGAGTTAAATTCAGGTTCTTGAACCATTGAACCAAGTCGCGAACTGGCATTCTGCAAAGCTCTCCAATGTGCATTCCGGCAACCTTAACATACAAAGCTTCTTTTCTCAGTCTGTATCCTTCACATGCATTGCAATTTGTTCTTCCTCTGTATCTCGACAACATAACCCTGAATTGCACCTTGTATAGATGTTCTTCCACATCCTTGAAAAAAGCATCTATGCCCAGTGCATATTTATGGCCTTTCCACAACATGTTCAATTGTTGAGGAGTTAGCTCGTTGATTGCTCGATGTACAGGGAATTCAACCTGCTTTGCACCTTTGATAAACTGTTCTCTCCACCAATTCATTTTCTCGCCCTTCCAGGGCGCAACAGCGCCATCATAAACACTGAGCCTACCATCTGGTATCACAAGATCTGGATCGATACCAAGGACTTGTGAATAGCCTTCACAGACCGGGCAAGCACCATAAGGATTGTTGAAGGAGAATAGATTTGGAACAGGTTCTTCAAATCGCATTCCATCGATTTCGAATTTATTTGAAAATGGATGTGGTTTAGTATTGTTCCTTTTTATGAGGAGGGAACCCTCGCCTTCGTAAAACGCAAGCGTGAGCGAATCCAATATTCTGTTTTCCTCATCTTCATCATAATCTTTGATGATAAAACGATCAATTAATAAATAAGTGTCTTTGCTAGGTTTCCATGAGCTGGTTTCCTGCAGCTCTTCAATTTGCAGAATTTCATTTTCACCATCTTCAAAAATTCTGGAGAATCCTTTTTGCATGAGTATCGAAAGCTCCTCTTGTGGCTTGCGATGTGCAGAGGTTGCAAAAGGAGTAAGCAAAAAGACTTTATCTCCCGATTTAAAAGTTTTCATTTTTGCCAACACGTCATGGACATCATCCTTCTTTACTTCATTTCCTGAAATCGGAGAAATGGTTTTACCTACACGTGCAAAAAGAAGTCGCAGATAATCATATATTTCTGTCATGCTACCAACGGTTGAACGTGGTGTTCGTGTGATAACTTTTTGCTCAATGGCAACGGCAGGACACAATCCTGATATATGATCCACTTCTGGCTTGTCCATACGCATCAAAAACTGACGTGCATATGCACTTAAACTCTCTGCATACCTTCTTTGTCCTTCTGCAAACAAAGTATCTATGGTTAAAGATGACTTTCCTGAACCGGAAACACCCGTTACTACAGTGAGTTTATTCCTTGGTATTTCTACGTATACGTTTCGTAAATTATGCATCCGCGCTCCTTGAATATGAATGGGAGCGTCAGGTGTAATCTTCTTCTTCTGTTCCTTTATTGACGGGGCTTTTGACATAATGAATTGCAAAGATAATAGGATTGATCGAACGAATTGCCGAGTACTTTTACTCAGTCATTAACAATGCTTTGACATTTAATTACTTAGAGGCTGTACAAGTAAATACGTAATCGTAGAAAATAAGTTCATTAAAATTTTGCATCGCTCACAATTTGTCTAGTTTTGGTATGTGATATCGCTGCAGCGGTTAACTAAATGGCAACTGAAACGGCAAATATCACCCACCAAATCCATCCATTTTAAAACCATTTTATGAGATCCATTATTGACCTAACCGATCAACAACTTATTCAACTTTTCATCAACGGAAACTCCGAAGCACTTGAAGAGTTGGTGCACAGACATAAAGAAAGGATTTTCACTTCAATTGTTCTTCTGGTTAAGGACAAGAGTCTTGCTGAAGACATTTTCCAGGATGTATTTATTCGTATCATTGATACATTCAGGTCAGGTAACTATACAGACGAAGGAAAATTCCTTCCATGGGCCTTAAGAATCGCACATAATCTTTGTGTAGATCATTTCCGTAAAGTAAAACGTTCTCCAGTTGTAAACAACAACAATGAGAATTACGATATTTTCGAAACCCTTAATCTTTCTGAAGAAGGTGTAGATGGCAAAATCATGAAATCACAAAGCCATTCTCGCGTACGTCAAATGCTTGACATGCTCCCAGAAGATCAGAGGGAAGTGATTGTTTTGAGGCATTTTGCAAACCTTAGCTTCAAAGAAATTGCAGAAAAAACAAATTGTAGCATCAACACTGCCTTAGGCAGGATGCGCTATGGATTGATCAACCTTCGTAAGATGATGGTTGAGCATCAAGTAGCATTGTAAGAACGCTCCTTTTCTCATCCACAGTTAGTTTTGGTTAAGTCGAGGCTCTCTATTTAGAGAAGCCTCTTTTTTTTTGAAGGAGTTAGAGGTTAGAAGTTAGGGGATAGAGATTTCTAACTACTAACCCCGAGCCCCTAACATCTTCAACATTCTCAACCTTTTCAACCTCCCTCAACCTTTCTCTTTTCCTGCCTTCGGCAGGCAGGCTCCTTACTCTTTTATCTTTTCTCTCTTCTCTCTTCTCTTTTATCTTTTCTCTTCATCAAATGCATCCAATCCGCATTGAAGCCATTGTGCATATGCATCTGCGTCTGGAGTATATCCAACAGGATGGGTGAGAAGTTTTTCATTGGGCGACATCAACACATACCATGGCTGTGAGGTTGCATTGAAGTTCTCTGTTTGGAATAATCCCCACTTGTTTCCTACAGTCTGTATGTTTACTTGTGTGCCATTTTTAGTTACATATACTTGCTGTTGTGATGCCGGTAATACCTGTTTATCATCCACATATAAGGAAACCAAAATATATTTTTCCATTAATTGTTGCACCTGTGCTTTTGTCCAAACATTTTCTTCCATCTTCCGACAATTTACACATGCCCATCCTGTGAAGTCTATTAAAATTGGCTTGTTCAATTCTTTCGACAATTTCAATGCTTCATCATAGTCTTTCAATGGTGTTTCACAATTGACAGGCTCTTTGTAAATACTGTAACATGCTGGTGGAGGAAATCCACTCACCAAGGATATATTGGCATATTTTGTATTGGTAATTCCTGGAATAAGGTAGAGCGTGAAAAGAAGTATTGCCCACGCCAATACTTTTCTTCCCCTTGTAATGATATCACCTTTATAATCATGTGCAAATCGAATCCAGCCCATCAGATACATGAATAGTCCCATGAAAATGATAATCCAGATTCCAAAGAAAATCTCACGTTTTAAAATTGACCAATGGGCTACCAGGTCTGCATTCGATAAAAATTTCAATGCCAGCGCCAATTCCACAAAACCCAAAACAACTTTTACAGTATTCAACCAACCGCCACTTTTGGGCAAGGAATTCAACCATTGTGGAAAGAGCGCAAATAGGCCGAATGGCAATCCAAGCGCCAATCCAAATCCTGCCAATCCTGCTGTCAATGGCCATGCCCCCTCTGTAGCGGTTCCTACCAGCAAGGTTCCCAAAATCGGACCCGTGCAAGAAAATGAAACAATCGCCAATGTCAATGCCATGAAAAACACACCCGCCAAGCCAGATCCTTGTTTTGAATTTGTAGTATTAGCAAAGTTTCCTGGAAGGGTAATCTCATAATATCCAAAGAAAGAAATGGCAAAGAAAATAAAAATCGCAAAGAAGGCGATATTCAGATATACGTTGGTGGCAATGTCATTGTAAATCGTTGGACTCACATTACCTATCAAATGAAATGGGACACTAAATGATGTGTAAATCAGGAAAATGAAAAATCCATATGCGATAGCCAGTTTTTTCCCAGAACCCTTGTTGCTACTATGTTTGGTAAAGAATGAAACCGTAAGCGGAATCATAGGAAATACGCAAGGTGTCAGCAATGCAACAAATCCACCCAGAAGTCCGAGTAGAAAAATCCTCCATAGACTGCTTTTCTGCTCTTCTCCGTTGCCACCACAATTCTGCAATGGATTATTGATGTCCAGATTTGTTATCAAAATTCTGGAAGCCTTACTGATACCACCTTCCAAAGGAATATTCAAGGCTGTTTCATCTGAAGAAAATTCATCACCCTTACTATAAGATGCAGTTAGTTTTACTTGAATGGAAGCCGGTATATTGCCTTGGAATTCTACGGTAGAGGTAAATATTACCTTGTCTTTAAAAACATTAAACTGCTTTCCCTCAAAAATAGAACTCTTGATAGAGGTGGATATGCCTTCTGCCGTTATTTTAGTTGCAGTTATTGTGCTGTCGTTTAAGGACAATAAAACTGCGGGAAGATCGTCGAATTTTACTTCTGGTGAATAGATTTCCCAATGTCCTTCATTCTTTGTTTCAAAAATAAGCTTGAACTTTTTTTCACCGATTTTTTCTGAATGACCGTCCCACTGAATAGCAACCTGTTCCTGGCTTTTTGCCATCAATACTGTGATGAACAAAAAGGCGGTTAAAAAGAGTTTGTGCATAAAAAACCTTTAAGGGTTATTTACCTAATGGAATCTTGAAAGAAAACTCAGAAGGTGGGAGACAAAGTTCATCGTTGCAAACCATGAACTCAACTTTTCCACTGAGGTTTGTTTTGGCTTTGGCTTTTGCTTGAATGGTTTGAACAAAGGTTACAGTCTTTTCATAAAAGTGAACTTGTCCATCCCATGCATCTTCACGTTTAGTGATTTTTTTCCCTTCTTCCGCTGGATTACCCTGGATAACAAGAATGGGACTATTAGTGAAGGTGAACTTGGTAGGTAATGGTCCTTCCACTCCTGCATTTTGCGCGTACATATGATAACCTCCAGCTATGGTGGCAGTTATACGTACTTCATATTGCTTGTCTCCTGTTTTTTTAGAGGAAAATGACCAACTCACTTGTTTGCCAGAGCCTGCCTGTGCAAATATTGTTACGGGAGCAAATATCGCAATGCAAATTGCCAAAAAAAATGATGTACGCATGGGTAATTATTTAGGCAAGAACAGTTTCTCTGATCTTGTTGAGAAATAAAGTATTGAAAACGGTTTTCCCGTCGGTATTGTTCAATTTATCTGAGCATGCCCTTTCAGGATGTGGCATCATGCCAAAAACATTCCGTTCCTTATTGCAGATACCAGCAATATTCAAGGAAGTTCCGTTGGGATTTGCCTCATCTGTAATGTTTCCTTCTGCATCACAATATTTGTAAATGATCTGATTGTTTTCGATCAATTCCTGGAGTGTATTTGCATCAGCATGATATCGTCCTTCGCCATGTGCAATAGGAACCATCAAAGGTTTATGCTCTTCTCCAATCAGATATACATTCTTGCAAATGAATTGTTGGTTGGCATTTTTCAAAAGAACGCCTGGCAGTAGATGCGACTCACAAAGGATTTGAAATCCATTACAAACGCCAAAAACCTTTCCGCCACGTTTTGCGAATTCGATGGTTTGTTGCATCATCGGACTGAATCGGGCAATGGCGCCACAACGCAGATAATCACCATAGGAGAAACCTCCTGGAAGTACGATGCAGTCATCGGTAGTAAACATAGAAAGATCACTATCCTTATGCCATAGTTCAATCACTTCCTGTCCGAGGTCATCCCTCAAAGCTCCAATCATGTCCCTGTCACAATTCGACCCTGGGAATACGATAACACCAAATTTCATGTAATGCTTTTGTGCAAAGTTATAACCTTTCGTGGAATGTCTCTTTTTGAGATGTTAACATTAACGTAAGAAACAGAGGATAAACTGAGTAAATAAGAGAATATGAGGTAATATATTTCGTTTGCCGGTGGTGTATAAATGGGTAGTCAGCACTGAAAAGGGGATGGGAAGCAGGTAAAAACAAAACGGAATATCCTTGAATGAAATGGCACATACTGTGATCACCGTTAAAAATAGCACCAGAAACAACAAATATGATTTTCTTCCATGAATCAGGATTTTTCCAACATGTTTGTTCGCTACTGAAAAACCGATCAGGGGTAAAAGCATTAATATGGAAAATTTCACCCAATTGAGTCCTGACAAAGAAGGGATAATTATTTTAAATGACGGCATTCTGAAAATGGTAGCTGCAGATAAATCATTGGTCAAATACAAAAAGGAAATCAAAAAATAGAAGGGCAATCCAAATCCAATAAATAATATGATCCATTCTCGCAAAGAAGCTGGACGCATAATCAGTAGAGCGATTGTCAACCAAATAAAAAAGATGAAATAAAAGGTTTCAAAACCTGATACAATACCAATATAGAATCCCGCAAGGAGTATGGCATTGATGGGCTTATCTTTTTTGTAGATTGAAATCAGGTTCCTCAATGCCAAAAGAAGCAACGCATTGATCAACAACATATAGGATTGCTGCTCAAATGGAATCAGCGAATTTGCCATGACGAAGGTCATTGCTGTAATATATCCTGGCCTTTCAGCGAACTTATTGTCAGAAACAATTTTATTCAATAAGAGTCCTTCTGCCACCGTTACAATGATGCTGATGATATCCCCCCATATTGTATGTGCTTCAAAAAGCCCGAAACTGACCCATTTGAAAATAAAAGCCATTGTCTCATTGCTTGAAATGTCCGCCAGCAATGGAAGTGTAACGGGCGCATAAAAGTGTGGGATGCATGCCAATGCAACCAAAAATAACAAGGCAAGTGGATTATTGCTTCTGAATAGACCGATCACGGTAATGCTTTAGAATTCAACGTTTGCGAAGCAAATATAATTCTTGTAGAGGCAGGGTAAAATTATTTGTCGCAAGCCAATTTGCTTTCCATATTTCGGCATAAACTCATAATCCCTCAAAAGGTTCTTTAACGTTGGCTGTCTTTTAAGAATACCTGCTCCATCTATGGTTGCACTGTTCAGCAGGAGATCCCTTTTTTCCCGTTGATTAAAAAGAAACCTCAATTCACTTCCAGTATTGAATAGTTGGTAGGAAATGAAAGAATCATAATTGTCGTCGTACTGCTCTTTTCTGATGGCATTGCTCCATAATAATTTACCTTCTTTGTCAAAATAAAATATCATCACATTGCCTGTCGTATAACGAACAATATTGTTTTGATTGAATCTGTTGAATGGATCGTACATTCCATTATAACCATATCTGCTGAATGGGCTGTAAAAACCATAATAATTATAGGGTGAAAACATACTGGATCCATACAAATAGTCATATCTGTTCCAGGTATTTCCTCTTGAAGAGGTGAAATAAAGTTCTGAAGTTATTGCATAACTTCCGTCTTGCGCCGGTATAATTTGTCGGATGAAATGGTCGTTGAATGCTGTTTTCAGGGAAGCATTATCCAGCCGTGCGTCCATGCGCAAACTGTCATTGAATAGGAAATTACTCTCATTTGCAACAGATTTTTTGAGCTTGTCCCATACCAAAGTATATATCCCATCTATGTTTCCTCTTTTTTGTTTGTAATACAGGGAAGTAAGGATGATGCGCTTGTTGAAATTATCAAATTTCAATTTTACCTCATCTAAGGTCCTGTCTTTCAGGTCAACCGCAATGGGCATCACTTTGTCATCATCTGCAGGTTTAAAAAGAAGATTCACTTCATTGATATATTCTCTTCCTCCAACACGGCCACATCTACCAAATACCATATCTCCGTCATTGTCTAAAATAAAATCAGTAAAAATTCCATCCCTGTCATTGATCTGCATGATAAATTGACTCTTCTTCAATAAATTGAATTGATTGTTGTACAACAATGTGGTCATTTGATATGCCTTATCATGCTGCTTTTTGATCTTGAAAACCATGATCTTTTTCTTATCGTCGCTATTGATGACACTGTAGATCTTGCTTTCATTTGAAAAAGATATTTCTGTTGTATCCAAATCAATGGGTTCAGCCATTAATTTACCATCAGCATTGAACTTGGCTAAGCTGCAATGCAGGATGCCCTTCTTGTGATATTGGTAAATCATGTAAGAGAAATCGGAATAGGCAATAAAGTCAGTATTGATAACCCTGTCTGTCAGAAACTGTAATTCAATTTGGTTCTTTTGAACCATGTCTGGAGAATAAATACTTAAGCTATGTCTGTTTCGAAAATTTTTATAGATCTGAACATTCCCACCCACTTTTCCAATGATCTCAAAATTCATTTCCCTTTGATCCTCCCTTTGTACTTCAGAGTATGAAATTTTCTGTGCTTGGGAAAAAGCGGTCATAAAAACTGCAACAAAAAACAGTATACTTGTTTTCATATAATAGACATTCTTTAATAAAATTAAGTCAAGCACTACAAACTACCCCCGTTCGGGAAGGTTTTATCAAGTCTTTGTGAGTTTTTTATGGAAATTTTAATTTTTACAGGTTTTAGCGGACTATTTATAATTTCATATAGCTTTGTACGGCCGTTTTACGGAACATTTAATTTCTGAAAAAGTGAGTAAACACATCAACAAGGTAACTGGCGCTGGGTTGCTGATTGCCTTAGGTATCATCTACGGAGATATTGGAACTTCTCCTCTTTATGTATTCAGTGCTATCATCAATGGAAGGGTTATCAGCGAAGACCTCATTCTTGGAGGTATTTCCTGTATCTTCTGGACACTTACCTTACAAACCACACTCAAGTATGTAATCCTCACATTGAGGGCCGATAACAGGGGTGAAGGAGG
>CANFHO010000073.1 GCA_947447005.1 Chitinophagaceae bacterium | reverse complement strand
TTTTTTATGGCAGGGTTCTGCTCTAAAGATGATCTGGCAGCAATTCCAACAAATGCAACTCAATATTTTACGTGGGATATTATGGGTATTAAAGGACAAGTAAGCAGTCCAACCGACAGCTTAGCCATGAGCACCATCAGTAACAAAACAACTTTCTTTGGCAATACAGTGGGATCTTCTGTTACAGCAAATTATCGCATGAGTTTTCCCGGAACTGCCGTAGGCTCTTATCAGCTATCTGAATGCCTTATATATGTCAGCGGACATTATTTCGTGAGTACACCTACACCTATCACAATCAACATAAGCAGCTATGGCGGTGTAGGATCGTATGTAACAGGTTCTTACACCGGAGAAATCAAGGATTCTACCTCGGGTAAAACCTATGCAGCATCAGGTGAATTCAAAATTAAACATTGGTAAACAACCTTTTCATCCATAGTAAAAGCCCTCAATCGAGGGCTTTTCAATTTATATGATTTTACGTGTTGGATTTTCTTCTCCGATCTGCAATAAAAAATCCAAGTATAAAAGCAATCAACGCGAATAGCAATGATTTTCTGTTGTTTAGAAAAATTTGTTTCAGCTTTTCCATGAAATATTATTTCGTTTTATTTCAGATTATTTGATGCAAAAATACGATGCAAATAACTACGCATTTTTTAAGGTAAAATTAAGATAGATCATGATTGTCAAGCGTTTAACATTTATTTACATTTTAAAAAATTGTATTCAACAGATTAGCCGAATACCTTTACAAACATGAGAAAACAAATCCTTTTGGGAACCATTGTTTCAATGATTGGCATGTCATGTATGCACGAAGCTTACATCGATCCAAATGCGCCAGTTAATCCACCCGTTATTGTAACCAACCCGACAAGCAACTCAGACACAGTCTGCTTCAATTCAGAAATTCTTCCACTATATTCTACCTATTGCGGTTCTTCCGGATGTCATAGTGCAGCGAGCCATAGATCGGGTGTTGATGTTTCAAGCTATGCAGCCATTATGCAAGGTATCAGGGCTTATCGACCCAATAGCAGCAATTACTATACAATCATTGGAAATGGGATGCCCCCAAGATCAAGTCCTCAATTGTCGAGCACCCAAATTGCACTCATTAGCAAATGGATTTCACAGGGAGCACTAAATACGAACTGTATCAATTCATGTGATACAAGTAAATACACCTACTCTAATCCAATCCAAACATTGATCAACAATAATTGCATCGGTTGTCATGGCACAAAGCCAGGTTCCGGAAATGTTTACCTCGGAGATTATGCAAGCACGAAAGCTTACATTACTGCAAATCAAACATTGTTTTTGAATGCTATCAATCACTCTACAAGTTTGACTGCTGCACAACGCATGCCCCCTGCAAACAAAATGGCTGATTGTCAAATTGCACAATTCAGTAAATGGATCACTAAAGGATTTCCACAATGATGAAAAGATTAATTACTTTATCAATAATAACTTCAGGCTTTATTTATATGTCATCTTGTTATTACGACAAGGCCAATATAATTTACCCAAGTGCAGGCACCTGTGATACAACTGCAGTTAAATACAGCACATTTATCAATCCAACATTAAATACCTATTGCAACGGATGCCATGGTGGCTCTGCTGCCATGGGCGCTGGGATTGTGCTGGACAACTACACTTCTGTTAAAACCTATGTTACCAACTCCAAATTGCTTGGCTCAATCCAACAAAATGGAACTGCATCAGCCATGCCCAAGGGTGGATCTAAACTGGATGCATGCACATTAAATAAATTCAATGCCTGGATCAAAAGCGGCGCACCAAATAACTAATAAATCAAACAATGTATATGAAGCACTTATTCACTTTATTGCTCAGTATTTTCAGTCTGGCTGGTTTTGGACAACAAAAAGTATTTGCTACCAAAACAGGACAAATTTTTTTCAATGCCACAGGTGGTATTGAAAAAATAGCAGCTGTAAACAATCAAACGGATTCAAAGTTTGTAGACCAAACAGGACAAATGATTTTTGCAGTGTTGATCAAAGGATTCAAATTTGAAAACCAATTGATGGAAGACCATTTCAATGAAAATTATATGGAGTCTTCCAAATTTCCAAAAGCAGATTTCAAAGGGTTCATTACCAATATCAAGGATGTGAATTTTTCAAAGGATGGTACGTATCCAATCACAGTGGATGGCAACCTCACCATACATGGTGTTTCAAACAAAGTTTCAACCACAGGAACACTGGTCATAGAAGGAGGAGTTCCTGAAATCAATGGTACATTTAAAGTGAAGATCAAAGACTATGGAATCAGCGGTATGTATATTGGTGATAAAATTGCACCTGATGCATCCATCACAGTAAAATGTAAATACCTATAAGATGTTGCATAAAAAGGCTATCCAATTTTTTTTCTCAATACTGTTTTTCTTTTATTCACAATCAACGAATGCACAGGTTGATTTGTTTGCTGAAAAAGCAGAACCAATCAGAGATATCGTAACATCTACATTCAAAACCACCAGAATCGTCAACGGACAATCCATTGAAAATGTAGGTAAGGGTGTCTTGGATTTTCGCATTCTCCACAGGTTTGGGGAACTCAGCGATGGTGGTTATAATTTCTTCGGACTTGATCAGGCTTCAATGAGACTTGGTCTGGACTATGGCATCAGCAAAACATTGATGGTTGGTGTTGGAAGAAGTACTTTTGATAAACAATATGATGGGTTTGTCAAGTGGAGAATCTTATCACAAACAACCGGTGGCATCAATTTTCCATTTGCCTTAAGCTATGCTGGAACCATGATTTATAAATCATTGAAAAACCCAACAGGCTTATCATATACCCCTTATCAAACAGACAGATTAACGTATTGTCATCAACTCATCCTGGCTAGAAAATTCAATGATGCCTTTTCATTGCAATTAACCCCTACCCTGTTTCACTATAATCTGGTATCAACAAGTCGCTTGCCTAATGATTTTTATTCTTTGGGTATAGGGATGCGTCAAAGGATTAGCAAACGCGTCAACATTACCAGTGAATATTTCTACAGATATAATAAGTTGGATGGCTATCACAATTCATTTTCTGTTGGGGTTGATATTGAAACTGGTGGACACGTTTTTCAATTGCATGTTACCAATTCAACGGGCATGACTGAAAGGACATTCATCAATGAAACCACCGGCGAATGGGGCAAAGGTAATCTTCGCTTTGGGTTCAATCTTTCCAGGGTATTTACCATCAAGAAACCAAAAGAGTTTAGAAATAAATAATATGAAAAAAATCATTCTACTTGCACTTGTATTCATTTTAGCCTTGGCAGGAGGTTCGTATTACTATGTATTTATCTACTCAAAAAACAGAAAATTCGATATGGCTGCTGCGGAAGCCATATCCATTGATGCCACTGCCCTGGTAAAAGCATTTCAAGAAAATGAAGCGAATGCAAATAAAACCTACCTGGATAAAGTATTGCTGATCAAAGGCACTGTTTCCATTACTGCCCAAAATCAAACGGGTGAACATACCATTACGTTGAGCAGTGAAGATCCATTTGCTGGAGTAATGGCAACGTTGGATTCAACTGAAACAAAACAAGTAAAGGTTGGCGATAATATTCAAGTCAAAGGTTTTTGTAAAGGCTTTTTGAGTGATGTGGTGATCAACAATGCCATCATTGCTGATAAATAAAGATGAATGTATTATCTTGAAGCATGCTTCAACGGTTTTTTCTTTGGATGATATGTAGCGTGGGGATTCCATATGTGACCATCGCTCAAATACAATTCAATCGGGGTATTCAGGAAAAAGAAGGGGCATTCATTCGTTCAGATACATCAAAGAAAATCATTTATTTAATGTTCACTGCCCATGAATTTGGTGAGGGCATTCCATTCATCCTTCAAACCTTTGATGATCTTCATGTAAAAGCTTCATTCTTTTTTACAGGAGATTTTATTCGGAACAACAGACAAACAGTTCATCAGATCCATCAAAAAGGTCACTATGTGGGTCCACATTCTGATAAACATTTGTTGTATTGTGATTGGTCAAAAAGGGATAGTCTATTATTATCAATCGATTCGATCCAACATGATTTGAAATCGAATATGCATGAATTGAGCAAAACGGGCATTGCCAAAAAAGACATCCAATATTTCATGCCTCCATATGAATGGTATAATCAGCGTATTTTAGAAATGACCAAGAAAGAAGGAATTACCCTTATCAATTTCACACCAGGCACTTCATCCAATGCTGATTATACAACTCCTGATATGCCAAATTATCTATCCAGTGATAGTATTTTCAACAGGATCATTCGCTATGAGTCTACCCATTCATCAGGCCTCAATGGATTTCATTTATTGATACATGCAGGAACAGATCCCAAGCGAAAAGATAAGCTATATGCAAGAATCAAAGAATTGATATCTGAACTTCATTTAAAGGGATATGAATTCAAGAGAATCCAATAAGTTATTGATATTCAATTTGATACACCAACACCTTGCATTTGAATAATATTTAATATATATTTGCCCCTACCCATCTTCTTATGATAATCCGTCCCGTGCTATTTTGTGACTATTAAAGAGTCAAGTCGGGTTCCATTTTTTTAACCGTAAGGATTATTACCAACATGAAACATTTATTACTGTCAGCAGGCTTGATCTGCATGTCCGTTTTTGCATTTTCCCAAAACGGAGAAAGATCTAAAGATTATCCACGATTCGAGAAAGAGACTCAGAAAAGGACACGCGACAATGCCAGGGGTGTATTTCAGCAGCGTTTTGAAATGCAAACGGAAGACGAATTGCGTGGAGATAAGTCAGAAAATGATCAAATCGGCTATACGCACGACAAATACCAACAGTATTATAAAAATGTAAAAGTAGAAGGTGCTGTCTATACCGCACACTCTAAAAACAATGTTATTGAAAGCTATTCAGGCGAATTCAAAGGCATCAAAAATTTCGATGTATCACCTTCTGTATCTTCATCACAAGGATTGGATGCTGCTATGGCACATGCCGGCGGAACTGTTTATGCATGGGACAACAGTGTAAAAGCTGGATACCCCGAATATAAGAAACCAACTGGAGAACTGGTGATCATTGGTGGTGGCAATAATGATAATGAAGAATTAACCCTTGCATGGAAATATGATATTTATTCAGTTTCACCTCTATACAGGGCTGAGGTATATGTCAATGCGAAAACAGGTGATTATGTAAAGGAGAATCTTCTGATTCATACAGCCAATGCAGTTGCTACAGGTGTTTCAACACTTTATAATGGTGTTCAAACAATTACAACAGATATGGTTTCACCAACCAGCTATCGTTTGCGCGAAACCAGAGGTACCAATTCTGGAATTGAAACGTATAACCTGAATAATGGCTCAAATTATGGTACAGCAACAGACTTCACTAGTGCTGACAATATAACCTGGAGTGACCCAGTAGGTACGCAGGCACATTTTGGCGCTGAAAGAACATATGACTATTACTTAAACAAATTTGGAAGAAATTCTTTCAATGCTAAAGGAGGAAAAATACTCTCCTATGTTCATTATTCAAGTAATTATGCCAATGCCTTTTGGGACGGAACAAGAATGACTTATGGCGATGGTCAAACTGGAACTACGCTAAATAAGGCTCTTGTGTCTGTGGACGTATGTGGCCATGAAATTACGCATGGTGTAACAACATATTCAGCCAATCTCACATACTCATACGAATCAGGTGCTTTGAACGAGTCTTTCTCTGACATCTTTGGGGAGTGTATTGAAAAATATGCTACTGGAACAAATGATTGGATTATGGGATGTGATATTACCACATCTACATCATGCGGAATACGTAGCATGGCAAATCCTAAATTAAAAAGTCAGCCTGAATATTACAAAGGTCAGCTTTGGTATACAGGAACTGCAGATGGAGGCGGAGTTCATACCAATTCAGGCGTTCAAAACAAGTGGTTTTATCTTATTACTGTAGGCGGTGCATTTACCAATGAAAAAGGTGTATCATTTAATTTGACTGGTCTTGGAATTGATCAGGCTGCAGCCATTTCATATAGAACATTGACAACCTATTTAACTGCCTCTTCAAATTACTTAAATGCAAGAACCTTCTCTATAAAAGCTGCTGAGGATCTATATGGAGTTGGGAGCACTGCAGCTTCTACTGTTGCAAGCGCCTGGGATGCTGTTGGTGTTGTACCGGATGTTCAAGCACCAACTGCACCAACTTCCGTTTCAATTACCACCAAATCAACAACCTCCATTGGTCTTACATGGAAGGCTGCAACAGACAATGTAGGAGTTACAGCGTATGATGTATATTATCAAACCGGAACAGGGGCTTATTTGGTGAAGTCCAACATCACAACTACAACTTATTCTCTGACTGGCTTAACAGCAAATACTTCATATAATATTTACGTTGTTGCGAAAGATGGATCAGGCAATGTGAGTCCTGCTTTAAGCACAATCAATGTAAAGACATTAGCATCAAATGAAACACTGGTGGGTGCTTATTACTTTGAAACAAGTCTTTCTCCTTGGACTGCTGGTGGGGCAAATGCCTTGTGGACCAACAATGCTACTTATGCATACGAAGGAGTCGGTTCTGCACAAACCAGGGGAAGCGGCGCTACTGCTGTATTAAATTCGCCTAAACTCAATTTAACAGGCTACACACAAGTAGAATTGAAATTTAATTTCACACCTATTGGAATGAGTACAGGCCAAGGCATCATTGTAAAGTACAATAACAACGGTACAACCTTCACTGCGATTCCAACAATTTCTACGAATGGATTGTCAGGATTTTATACCGCAACAATTCTATTTAATACACCTGCTTACACATTTAACACCAATGGTAAATTCACGATTGAATGTGCTGGAGCTACTACTGCTAACCAGATTTATATAGATGCAGTAACTGTAATCGGAAGAAAATCAACAACAGCAACCGGAACATCCACTACAATCACTTCCGCATCAAAAGGAGTATATACTTTGGGATTGACAAATGCGATGATGAATACTGGATCCTCATCAAATTTGCCAGACAATGCAAAACTTTACCCAAATCCGGTTTACAGCCAGCTCTTGATCAATGCCAATAGCCAGGTAAAAGCAATCCGCTTGTTAAATGCAAATGGTACCCTGGTAAAAAGCATCGTTGGTAAAGCGGGTTATTCAAGCATCGATGTTTCCAAATTGCCTAAAGGCATTTATTTTGCTGAAATCATTTCTGCGGATGCCGTTGTTCGCAAAAAGATTATCAAACAATAACCATTCTAATTTCACATACCAAGGGCTCCAAATGGAGCCCTTTTTTATTGCAAGCAACTCATAGAATTTCATTAGATTTAATATCAAGTTGAAAACATGAATATTCAAAGGCTGCAATTTCTTGTGCTGGTTCTTCTCATCTATTCATTCGAAGCAAGATCTCAACATGCTAAAAATGTTCTGATACTGTATAGCGATGACCAGACTTACAATACCATTCATGCCTTGGGAAATGATATCATTCAAACTCCCAATTTGGATAAACTCGTTAAGGAGGGATTATCTTTCACACAAGCCCATGTCATGGGCGGACATCAAGGTGCAGTCTGCATTCCAAGCAGAGCCATGCTCATGACAGGACGTTACGTTACGCGTCTACCAGGAGATGGAGCTTCCATACCTGACAGTCTCATTAGCTTTCCTGAGGTGCTTCAAACAAGAGGCTACACAACATTCCACACGGGCAAATGGCATAGCGATAAGGCTTCGCATAACAGGATATTCAAAAATGGTGATAATATTTTCTTTGGGGGAATGCATTTTCCAGGGGCCGGTGGACAAGAACATCCTACCGTATATCACTATGACACCAGCGGAAAATATCCTGCAGCTGATATGATGAGCAAGGATACATTCAGTTCAACACTGTATGCGGAAACAACCATCCGGTTTTTACAAAGTGTGGAGGCCAAAAATAAACCATTCATCTGCTATGTGGCCTTCACTTCACCCCATGACCCCAGAACACCGCCAGAAAAATTCAGAAAAATGTACGATCCTGCAAAGATCACACTTCCTGAAAATTTCATGCAGGTGCATCCATTCGACAATGGAGATATGAATGTGCGGGACGAATTATTATTGGGTAGACCTAGAAATGCAGATAGTGTAAAACGTGAAATCGCCTTGTACTATGGAATGATCAGCGAACTCGATGAACAAATTGGCAGGATTATGGCAGCACTAGAGGCAAGTGGATTGAAAGAAAATACCTTGGTGATTTTTGCTGGTGATAATGGATTGGCAGTGGGTCAACATGGATTGCTGGGCAAACAAAATCTCTATGAGCACAGCATTCGAGTGCCCATGATTATCTCCGGTCCGGGTATTCCAACAAATAAGAAAACAGACAATTTTACATACTTGAGCGACATCGCACCAACCATATATCAATACCTGGGAATACAAGCTCCATCTACTGTGGAAGCCAAAAGTTTAATGCCTATCATTCTCAATCCAAAACATAAAATACGGAACGCGATATATAATGTGTATGGAAACTGGAGCAGAAGTATAAAAACAATAGATGGTTTTAAACTGATTTTGTACAATGTAAAGGGAGTTCATCATACCCAACTTTTCAATCTCAAAAATGATCCGTGGGAAACAAAGGATCTTTCAACTGATATTGCCTATCAAACAAAGATCAAACTAATGAGAATCTTGCTTCAACATGAAATGAAAGAAAAACACGATATTGAACTTTGGTGATATACAACTTACTTACACGTTAATATTGCAATATGAAATTATTCATTCGAACACTTTTTACGCTCCATTTTTCTCTCTTCACTTTTCTCTCTTCGTTTGCACAAAAGCGCCCAAACATTCTTGTCATTTTTTCAGACGACCATACACAACAATCCATCAGTGCCTATGGCAGTAAACTGATGCAAACGCCAAATATCGACAGGATTGCACGCGAAGGTGCCATCATGAAAAATACATTCGTAACGAACTCCATCTGCGCTCCAAGTCGCGCTGTATTGTTAACCGGAAAATACAGTCACATCAATGGCTTGCGAGATAATTCTCCCAGAAGAAGATTTGATGGAAGTCAGCAACAATTACAAAAATTACTTGGCAATGTTGGTTACCAAACCGCATGGATTGGAAAATGGCATTTGCAAACCTTGCCCCAAGGCTTCGACTACTGGACGGTACTACCCGATCAGGGACACTATTTTCAACCGGATTTCATCCACATGAAAAATGATACAGTTAGACATCAGGGATATGTTACCAACCTGATCAGTGATTTTTCATTGGGATGGCTGGATAAAAGAGATACCTCCAGGCCATTCTTCATGGTGGTAGGTGAAAAAGCCACACACCGTAATTGGATGCCTGCCATTGAAGATTTGGAGGCATTTGACAAGGTTGAATTCCCGATGCCTGCCAACTTCTATGACATGTATGAAAATCGAAGGGCGGCAGCTGAAAACGACATGACGGTAGATAAAACCATGTTGATTGGAGATGACTTGAAAATTGGAGTGGATTATAAAAAACCTGGCATGTTTGGAAGATTGAGTCCCGATGAAAAACAAGCTTATAAGGCATATTACGACAAAGCTGAAGCAGAATACAACAAGGTGAAAGATGATCCAAAAGCATTGGTAAAATGGAAATACCAACGCTATATGCGAGATTATCTTTCTACCGCAAGGGCACTCGACAGAAATATTGGTCGCATTCTGAAATACCTCGACTCAACCGGACTTGCAAAAAACACGATTGTTATTTACAGTTCTGATCAGGGATTTTATTTGGGAGAGCATGGCTGGTTCGACAAACGTTTTATGTATGAGGAAAGTTTGCGTACCCCTTTTGTCATGAAAGCACCAGGAATGATCAAACCAGGAACAGTGGTAAATGATATGGTTGTAAACATTGATTTTGCACCTACCATTTTGGAAATGGCCAAAGTGCCCATTCCATCTGATATTCAAGGGAAAAGCTTTTTGAATCTGGCAAAAAGAAAACCAAATCCATCATGGAGAAAAGGAATGTATTATCATTACTACGAATATCCTGAACCGCATCATGTGGCACCGCATTTTGGCATCAGAACAAATCAATATAAATTGATCAGATTCTATGGCCCATTTGATTCCTGGGAATTGTTTGACATGAAAAAGGATGCCTCCGAAATGAATAACTTATATGGCAAGAAGGGATTTGAGCAGATTACGCTCATGCTTAAAAAACAATTGCTTGAACTTGCTTTGGAATACAAGGATGATGAGGCGGTGAAAATTCTTGGGGAAAGGGAGAAAAGGTGAAACGGATAACGGCGAAATGGAGAAACGGGGCTTGCCTACCGAAGGCAGGAATAGGTGAAACGGCGAAACGGATAACGGTGAATTGGTGAAACGGTGCTTGCCTGCCGAAGGCAGGAATAGGTGAAACGGCGAAACGGATAACGGTGAATTGGTGAAACGGGGCTTGCCTACTGAAGGCAGGAATAGGTGAAACGGCGAAACGGATAACGGTGAATTGGTGAAACGGGGCTTGCCTACTGAAGGCAGGAAACGGAAAACAAAAAATATACAGCCCCGAAGGGGCTTGAAGATGTTGCCGTTGCCTTCAGGAAACGGAGAGAAATTTTAAAACAATCTATATGAAAAAAATGATTTTATGTCTTGCGATGGCTGCCCCTGCCTTGGGCTTTTCTCAATCGAAACCGAAGTTTATCATCAACCATGCTGCCTTGTTTGTAACCGATCTAAAGAGAACTGGAGAGTTTTACAGCAATGTGTTGAATCTGGATTCCATCCCAGAGCCCTTCCATGATGGAAAACATATTTGGTATAGTTTGGGGGTAGGAAACATGGCATTGCATATTATTCAGGGTGCTGACAAGCCAAAAGAATATTTTCAAAACAATCATCTGTGTTTGAGAACAGATGATGTGATTGGATTTTCTAAAGTATTACAAGATAAAAAGATTCCTTGGGTGGATGCAAAGGGTAATCCTTATAAGATTACCAACCGGGTAGATGGAGTTCATCAGGTGTTTCTCCAGGATCCAGATGGATATTGGATTGAAGTGAATGATGCGAAATGAGAGGGAAAGAGGCAAGGAGGCAATGAGAAAATTTGCAGTAGCATGTTTGACCAAAAACCTCAATGAATTGCGTTGAAAGTTGGATAAAACTCATAAGAGATTACACATAAAAAAGGCCGTCTTTCGACGGCCTTTTGGCTTTAGGGATCTTGGTTATTTTTTTGGAACGCTTATTTCCTTGCGTTCATCAATTTACCCGTTGATGTAGATGTACCATTGTTGTACACGAAGATCAGGTTACCACGTTGTGCACTTGGAACAGTGTATTCAACTGTTTGTGTGCTGTTGGCTTGTACCATTCCTTCGAACACGGTAGCTACTTTTTGACCAGCAAAATTGTAGAGGCTGAGGTTGGCCTTGCCTGTTTGCTTGGCAGTCAGTCTGAACGTGATCCTATCTGTATAAGGATTAGGATAAGAGCTAACCATTACATTCGTGTTTACATTCACTGCTACAGTTGATACCTCTTCAGCAGCCATTACAGTTGATTTGGCAGTTGAAGGACCAGATGCTTTTGGAACAAATGTGTAAAGTACACAGTTACCGTTCACTGTCATTGTTCCTTCAGTTGCTTCAATATTACCTGGGATTTTCCAAACAATCTTTTGAATGTTTGCATCCTCTTCAAAGTTAGACATAGAAAGTGGCGATTTAGACTTGATGAAATCTGCACTTGTCTTGTTTACTTCTTTTTCCTTGGTGTAATAATAATATACATTGGTTCCTTTCACTGCAGCAAAAGATCCGTTGTTTGGAATTACAAGACTCTTCAAGTTAGAAGACTTCTTACGTAGAACCCAAGTGAAAGTAGTGAAACCTCCACTTACAACTCTACTATAATCTGCACCAACCTTATTGTGAGTGAAACATGGAGTTGTAATTACAACTGAAACTTGAACCCTTCCACTCTCACAAGTTCCATTGGTAGCTGCAGCCCATGCTGAAGATGTACCAACATCTGTACGACCAGGAAGAACACCAAGTGTTGAGCCTGTAGAGGCAGAGTACCATACAATAGTATTTGATCCAGTTGTTGTTGCACTTCCAGTATGTAAGGCACCATCCCAGTTTTGGTTAACACTTACAACAGTAGGCGCAGATGGAACTGCTTTAATCTCCAATTTTACTGATGTACGACTTGAACTTGCACATCCATTCGAATTTGATTGTGCATACAGAGTCCTTTCTCCAACTCCACTTAATGTGAGATCTTCAACTAAATTTCCTCCACTCGCTGCATCATACCAAGTTACATTAGTACCAGTTAAGGTTGAAGCAGTTAATGTCTGACCACTATTACACTCACTTTGATTTGATGCAGTTGGTGCAGCTGGCAATGCCTTAATCTCCAATTTTACTGATGTACGACTTGAACTTGCACATCCATTCGAATTTGATTGTGCATACAGAGTCCTTTCTCCAACTCCACTTAATGTGAGATCTTCAACTAAATTACCTCCACTCGCTGCATCATACCAAGTTACATTAGTACCAGTTAAGGTTGAAGCAGTTAATGTCTGACCACTATTACACTCACTTTGATTTGATGCAGTTGGGGCAGATGGCAAAGGATTGATTACTACATCATATTCAGTAGCAACTCCAGCATTATTAGCATAATATGTTCCTCCTACAGATACTGTTGTATTTGCAAGTGCATCACCATTAGAGTCATACCATGTACCAGCTTGAAGAGTTGTTAAATCTGCTGAAGTGCCACAGAATGATCTGTTTGTTGGTGTTTGAGATGTTAATCCTACTGGAACGTACGTAGCTATTGTACAGCCTGTTGACAAAGTAATATTACCTGCAAGCTTTACATAATGTCCCGGTAAAGACCAAACAACTTTTTGATAGTTAGCATCCGTCTCAAAATGCTTAACAACTAATAGTGAACTCGTAGATGAATTAACAATATCATCTTCATTTTTTAAAGTCCATGAAGAACCATTTGAAGAATGATAATAATTTACGTTAGTCGCTTTGACAATAGGAGCATTCAATGGTCTATCAACAGAAATACTATTAATTTTAGTTCCACCAGATTTAGATACAATCCAAGTAAATATTGAACTGGTCCCATTGTAAGAATACACTGTATTCTTATCATGCGTAAATCCAACACAAGGATTTTGTGCTTGAAGATTTGTTAAGGATACAATTAATAGTAAGGCAGCTATCATAGCCCTTCCCATGCTTTTTCTGAGATTCATTGTTCTCATAATTTTCGATTTGTTTTTAAATGATACAATAGGGTGAAATGAATGGTATACACCAAAGCATACTAAAACCGAAAATGAAAATCAAATGAGGTTTAAGGCCTTGGGCGTTCCAAACGGATTTTGTTAGGATGATGGTACCCTGGAAATCGGGTAGGCCTTTGTGTAGGAATAGGGGGATTAAGACCTCTAAAATATAAACAGGTTAGGAGAAATGCAAATTTTTTTCTTAAAATTTTTAACAAATGGTCTTTGAAAACCCAATTTTTATACCAAACATACTGCTTAAACAACTGTAACTGATTGATATACAGAATATAAAAGAATAGGCCGTCTTTCGACGGCCTATTGGCTTTATGGGATCTTGGGTTAGTGTAGAATCGCTTATTTCTTTGCGTTCATCAATTTACCTGTTGTTGTATTGGTACCATTTTGGAATACAAAAATCAGATTGCCACGTTGTGAAGAGGGCACAGTATATTCAACTGTTTGTGTTGAATTGGCCTGTACAGTTCCTTCAAATACATTAGCCACTTTCTGACCTGCAAAGTTGTAGAGGCTGAGTTTAGCCTTGCCAGTTTGTTTTGCATTGAGTCTGAAAGTGATCTTATCAGTATAAGGATTAGGATAAGAACTAACTACAACATTTGCATTGTTGTTATTCATTGCTGATGTCATATCATCTGTAGCAAAAATACCCAATGAAGAATGCTTGTCTTTGTTGCTAGATTCTTTCTTCAAATCCTTTTTACCGTTGTTGGATTTAGAATCTTTTTCTTTCTTATCCTTTTTATCTTTCTCGTTTCCTTCATGTTCTTCACCTTCATGGCCACCTTCGTGATCATCATCACCAACATGATCACCTTCGTGATCGTCATCATCATCATGTGAATTGGATGGAGGAGTACAAACGTTGACTGTTACTGTCAATGTTGCTCTAGGACTCTCACATCCAGCTGCACTTGTTTGACTTACAAAAAAACTTGAAGAACCAGCTGTAGCAGTAGATGGTGTAGGTGCTGTTGTTGAACCTGTACCACCAGTTGAAGCAGTATACCACAACAAATTAGTTCCAGTTGCAGCCAATGCACTTGCAGTTGCATTCTGACAATAAGTAACAGGAGTAACTCCTGGAGCTGCTGGGATAGGATTTACAGTAACAATTATAGCATTGCTTGTTGCAGAATTACATGGTGAATTGCCAGAACTTACAACAGTATATGAACCTGATGTAGTTGCAATATAAGTTGCACTGGTTGCACCTGGAATGCTAACCCCATCCTTCTTCCATTGAAGAGAGTTTACTGCATCTGAGGCTGTCAATGTAACACTGCCGCCATCACAAAATGTTACAGAACCTCCAGATGTTATCGAGACAGATTTTACAGGAATAACATTATTTACAGTGGTTGATAATGTTGTATTTTCATCATCATCACCTGAAATCACATTTCCAGATCCAGTTGTATAGGAACCTTTTAAAATCAATGTGTAGGTTGCCTGCAAACCTTTAAATTGATACTTGGGAGTGGCTATTGCAGAACCTGTATTCTTCATAGCTGAGTTATTGTATCCTGAAGGGGCTGCATTTGCGGCCAGATATTGGATTGAACCCTCTGTTTGACCTTGACTACCCCCACTCCAACTAGTACTTACAACATCACTAGCATTGATACAACCTCTTCCGATTGACAACAAGAATTTTTGTTGCTCTCCAGAAGATGCCGATACAACCCACTTAAATGTAGTCTGACCACCGGAATACTGAGGATAACCTGATTGAAGGGACACTGTTGGCTGTGCAGACAAACCTGAAAATGTTCCAAGCGTTAACATTAATGTTAAAAAAGACAGGGAAAAAAATTGAATTCCCTTTTTGAGATTCATTGTTCTCATGATTTTTGTTTTAAATAAATAAAATGGGTTTAATGAATGGCGCACACAAATAATTATTAAAACCTAAAGCTTTAAGTTTAATTGAATTGCGGACGATCCAAACGGATTTTAGTAGGATTGGTACCCGGAGAATGGGGCAGGTATTTGATTAGGATGGGGGATATTACGTACGTGAATATACTCACTAAATTCATTATTTTGAATTTTCTACTAAAAAATTTACTAATTTTTACTTTAACCCTAATTAATTGATTATCAATTTATTAAAATAAAATATTCACAATTTTATCGAAATTGTTTATAATTTTTATCAGAAACAAAGATTTCACTTTAACAATTTTAGTAATATGAGAACATATTTTTAAAAAAAATCCCGCCAATAATCTTTCTTATCTTTGCACCGTATGAAACTTTATAACCTCTTTATCAAATATCGCCTTCAACTGGGCATCCTGTTCCTGATTGGCGCAATAGCTGTGAACATTGCTTACACATTTTGGCCTTCACTGATCTTATACAT
>CANFHO010000072.1 GCA_947447005.1 Chitinophagaceae bacterium | reverse complement strand
CTGAACGTTCGTAATTTTTTGTCTTGATGTGTTAACTTAAATTGATCTCTGGTTGCCATCTTTCCTTAGTTTTAAAGTGAAAAAGTGGTCAACCTATTTCAGGCATTGACATCTAATTTTCTAACACCTAGCCCCTCACCCCTAACTCCTGGCGGTATTCCATTCATCACATTCCTCCCCATTTACCATAAAAAAGATGCAAATTGCGGGCTTAATTGGGTTTTAGACATGAGATTACAGAAGTTATTGGTTATTGGTTATCGGTTGTGGGTTATGGGTTGTTTATTGATGGGAGTGGAATCAGCATTGGCGCAGAATGGATTGATGAATCAGGAGAATTATCAACTTCACATCAAAAAAGCGTCGGGAAAGATCAAGGTAGATGGGATGTTGGATGAATCAGACTGGACTGCTGCTGAGAAGACTTCTGAATTTCTGCGGAAGTGGCCAGATGATACTGGTAAACCCAAGCGTCAGACAGAAGTGCGCATGACCTACGATGAACATTTTCTGTACATAGGTTTTAAGGTGATCGACACCAACTATTACATCTCCCCGACCTTGAAACGTGATCAAAGTTTTTTGATGAGTGATGCTGTGGTGATATCGCTCGATCCGGTGAACCAGCGAACCAATGGCTTTCTTTTTGCAATTACACCATATAATGTTCAAACAGAAGACCTTACTTCTGCGGGCGGGAACAGTGACAACATGACCTTTAGTTGGGATAACAAGTGGTTTTCTGCCACCAGTCGACACGAAAACTATTGGATTGCTGAAATAGCCATACCATTCAAAACCCTACGTTATAAAGAAGGAAAAACAAAGTGGGGCCTGAACTTTCTTCGGAATGATGTGAAGAACAATGAATTTTCAAGCTGGACAAAAGTACCAACGAACTTCCCATTTTTTGATTTTGGATTTACAGGAGGTTTGATATGGGATGCTCCGCCACCACAACCTGGTACAAATATTTCAGTAATTCCTTATATGTCTGGTTCCATTACTGGAGATAATGAAAATGGAGCAGAAACCCTCAGCAAAATGCAAGGAGGATTTGATTCAAAGATTGCATTGAATTCATCCCTCAATCTCGACCTGACCATTAATCCGGACTTTTCGCAGGTGGAGGTAGATAAACAACAAACCAATCTCACCAGGTTTAATCTTTTCTATCCTGAGAGAAGAACATTTTTTCTGGAGAACGATGATTTGTTTTCAGGTTATGGCATACCTCCCATCCGACCGTTTTATTCTCGTACCATTGGTCTCGATAAAAACGGCAACAAGGTTCCTATTTTAGGCGGAGCCAGGCTCAGTGGGAACCTCACCAAAAGAACACGCATTGGCATCATGGATATGCAAACCAGATCCACCGCAGATGCACCAGCACAAAACTATACCGCGGTATCGGTTCATGAGCAGATCGCGACCCGTGCTTCTATCAAAGGATACTTTCTGAACAGGGATGCGCAGGAAGACAGCAAACATGTGATCCGCGATCCGCTAGATAAATATGGAAGAAATGCTGGATTGCAATATGATGTAACAGATAAAACTGGCAAATGGAGTGGTTGGAGTGCATATCATAGATCATTTAAAGAAAACATCAACACACCTCAATTTTATACACATGGTGGTGTTGCCTATACAACCAAGCATTGGAATGTCATTGGAGATTTAGGTCGTATTTCGGATAAATATTATGCTGACATGGGATTCATTGGTCGCATCAGTAATTACGACGCCATGCTGGACACCACTTTCCGCAAGGGTTTCAACGAGTTGTACTCAAACATCACACACACATTTATCCCTTCAGAAAAAAGCAAAGTGAGTCAACTTCGGCTGGGTGTTGAAAACTTCAGCATCCTCAATCTGGATGGAAGTCTGAATGAAACGCAACATGATCTGAAGTTGAACATTTCGTTCAAGAATACTTCGAACATTATGATCACCAACTCATTCAATGCTAACCATCTTCAATACTATACTTCCTTCACGGATGCATCGCCCATACCACCCGGCAAATACAACACCTTTTATACAGGATTGACGTATAACACGGATATGCGCAAGCCTTTTTATGCGATGGCGGATATTTCAGGTGGACAATTTTACAATGGACATGCCTTGCAGTACACGTTCACAGCCAATTACAGGATGCAGCCCTATGGCACATTCACAGTGATGGTACAGAAAACGAAACTGCAATTCCCTACGCCATATGGCAGCAATAATTTGTTTTTGATTGCACCGAGGTTGGAAATCAATTTTTCTAATACCTTGTTCTGGACCACCTTTTTGCAATACAACAACCAGGCCAATAACTTCAACATCAACAGCAGATTGCAGTGGCGTTATAAGCCCATGAGTGATTTGTTTGTGGTGTACAGTGATAACTACTTCACCGATCCATTCTTAAAGAACAAAAATCGTGCGTTGGTTTTCAAGATGAATTGGTGGTTGAACCTCTAGGAGTTAGGGGTTAGGAGTTAGGGGTTAGGAATTAGATATTGTATTTCCTAACCCCTAACTCCTATCATCTAACTACTCATCAACCACTTTCCTAACATTTGTATTACCACCGCCATTTAGAGTGAGATCATGTGGTTTATTTGTTTTCCATGCACCACGTGTGAAGTCTGGTACATTTACTGAGTTCGATCTGTTTTTTACGGAAGCTTCGCTCAATGGTCCAACGGCACTCCATGCTGCTGCATCGTATACATCCTGATCCAATGGCAATCCGTTACGCAGACAATCGATCAATCTCCAATCCATGATGAAGTCCATACCGCCATGTCCACCAACTTTCTTCGCCAATTCACCAATGTGATTTACAATCGGCAAGGTATATTTTTCTTGCAGGGCTTTCATTTCTTCAGCCTTGAGCCAGCTGTGGCCCAATGCAATACGCTCTGGACCAGGATATTTTTGTGCTGCACCTTTGGTACCACTTACAAGGTGTAGTCGGGAATATGGACGAATGGTTGAAACATCATGTTGAACCATGATGGTTTTACCTTTGGCAGTCTTAATCGTTGTGGTACTCATATTTCCCCTGTACGATTTGTTGGCGTATGGTTTGAAAAAATCATCCTTTGCTGCCAATTCATTGGCCATTGCAGCCATGGTGAAATCATTGGAGCTCATGCTCACCAAATGATCGAACCTATCGCCACGATTGATCAGCATGCATTGTGCAACCGGACCCAATCCATGTGTAGGATAGAGATTTCCATTGCGAGTCATATTTTCTTTCAATCTCCACATGTCTGCATACCCGTTCTTGTCAAAGAGATAATCTTTGGTAAGATCATGGATATAAGCACCTTCCGCATGAACTATCTCTCCGAGCATACCATTGCGTGCCATGTTCAGTGTAAGCAACTCAAAGAAATCATAGCAGCAGTTCTCCAACATCATCATGTGCTTTTTTGTCCGTTCTGATGTTTCCACCAGCTGCCAGCATTCATCAATGGTCTTGGCTGCAGGAACTTCTGAAGCCGCGTGTTTTCCATGATTCATCGCATACACTGCAATCGGAGTGTGCAGATGCCATGGTGTAGTGATATAGATCAAATCCAGATCGTTGGATTCGCACATCGCTTTCCATCCTTCTTCACCAGAATATTCTTTTGCTTTAGGCAAACCTGCTTTAGCTAGGATTCCCTGGGCTTTTGTAACCCTGTCAGGATATTTATCGCACAGAGCTTTGATTTCAACTCCTTCAATATAGCTCATACGGGAAACAGCACCCGGACCTCGTTGTCCCAACCCAACAATACCAACACGAACAGTATTTAATTTAGGTGCAGCAAAACCACACATATTGAACGCCTGTGGCGTTTTCGGGGTTTCCATTGAAAATCCATTATCTGGCAAACCTGTTGCAACAGCTGCTCCGGTTCCTAATGCAATGTTCCTGATGAACGAACGACGTCCTGTACCCATGGCAAGTGAATTTTTTTGTATAGTTGAAGATAATTAAAAAGTCGCTAAATACAAGTTACTAGTTACAAGTGACAAGCAAACAGCCAAAACCCTGTAACGAGTCACTTGTTTCTTGATTTTCTCAACCACCACT
Organism: Chitinophagaceae bacterium; assembly: GCA_947447005.1. Lineage (GTDB taxonomy): Bacteria > Bacteroidota > Bacteroidia > Chitinophagales > Chitinophagaceae > Pollutibacter. The sequence goes on along the minus strand of CANFHO010000072.1, from coordinate 12,213 downwards.
CACTCTTTGCCTCCTTGCCTAATGCTGTTTTTCAACTACCCCTCACTCGCTTGTGCCTAGTATTCCTTGTTATCAGTTTCTTCTTATTGGTTTTTTCTCAACCACCCCTCACTCGCTTGTGCCTAGTATTCCTTGTTATCAGTTTCTTCTTGTTGGTTTTTTCTCAACCACCCCTCACTCCTTGCCTCTTTGCTTCCATGCCTAATGCTGTTCTTCAACCACCCCTCACTCGCTTGTGCCTTCGGCACTTCGCTCGGAGCCCCTCCTATCCCTCGCTCTGCGCTATACGCGCATCGCTCAGGCAGGAGGGGAAGTTTGTTACAAAATAAAAGTGAAGACCGAAGAGTGAAGAATCATTTTATTGACTTTTTCTTTTTTCGTTTTTCTTTCTTCACTTTTCGTTTGAAAGACTTCCCCTCCTGCCCAGACAGGCGCGCAAAGCGCGACTCGTCTGGGATAGGAGGGGCTCCGAGCGAGCGCCGAAGGCGCGAGCGAGTGAGGGGTGGTTGAAAAACAGCATTAGTCAAGGAAGCAAAGAGGCAAGGAGGAAGGCACACCTGTCGGCAGGGGTGGTTGAAAAACTGATTTAGGCAAGGAGGCAAAGAAAGAGAAAGTGAAAAAAATAATGAAACAAGTTACAAGTAACTAATTATTCCACCCCAACCAACACCGACCTCCCAGCTTCATCTACGCGAATAAGACCATACTTGGCATGTTCGTATTGTTTGCTTTTACCCTCTTGAAAAAAGAATGATTCTGCGCCAATGGAAATCGAGAACCTGTTTTTATTAAATTCCATCAATGTCTCACCGGGAGATAGTGGAGTTTTATCTTTCTGTAAGCGCAGGATTGTTGCAACTTGGTTTTCATGTAAACTTAAAACAGCATATCCTCTTGCTGGGATGGAATCGTATCTCTTTTTCTGTCCAAAACGGAAGAATTTATTCGCCTCCTTGTAATTCAATGCCATGTAATCACCTTGCATCAAGGATCTGGGATCAGCAGGAGCCAGCTCCAATTTCACCAGCTTCCCATTGTGTAAAATATTTTCTTTTTGTCTTATTGCATATACGAAGTATGCAAGAACAAATGCCAGGTTGAGCAGGATGAGTATCTTACTGTATGTCTTCATGGCTGAAAAATTTTTTGCGGGTCAATAAAAGTAAGACCAAGAACGCAACGCCTGTACCAAACATCATGTATGATTTCTCCAACAATGTATTATGTAAGTCGTAGTAGAATTGTCCGATGAAAAACACCAACCCCAATGCCCCTGAAACAATTCCAATTAAAACTTTGATTCTGTAGCTGAACAACAGCATCATCAGCGACATGGCAATGGCAGGATAATGTATGGTAGGGAGCAGTACCAAGACAACCACTGCAGCCAGCAACCATTGATGCAGAGCGGATTTAAGCTCGAGTCGTTTTCCAAGATCCAGTATCACCCATATCAGTGGAACAATGGCAATAACAGACGAAATCCAAGTGAATGCATGATTAATTTTAACACTGGGCATTGCCGATAAGATCATCCAGCAATAATTTGCCAGCCATAGAGTGGAAAGGATGGCGTATCGTGAGGCGATGAATCTTCTTTTTAAAAAATTCTTTGCGGTTAGAAAAAAAGACTCGCCTTTCATCAACATAAAAAACAAGAATACATTCACAGCAAAAAACACATGCAGGAAATCATATGCATCATGAATGATGATGAGCGAATAAGCAGCCCCCTCAAAAATTAAGATCGCAAATAAAGTGATCATGGGGCGTGATGAAAACAAGAAACTCAGAAGCGCAAATAACATCAGTGTCAAAGCAATTGCATCATCCGACCGATGATGTGATATCATTTTATGCAAACCTATTCCAACCAAAAAGAACCCCGCAAAATATGAACAGAGGATGGTAGTATCCAATACAAGGTGGCGCATCTCCCTTGCTATGATGATTGACAATGCAATCATGATGAGTCCGAATGAAAGACTGACCCAGGCTGTCTGAAAGATATTTGTGACGACAAAATATCCAATAAATGTACCAGATGCAAATAGTCCGCCGAAAATGGACAACAATTTCACAACCCATGAATCTGTGCCTTGTTGATATTCAGCGATGAGTGCTTCCTGTAATGAAGATTCATCTATCTGCACATCTTCACCAAAATATTCTTTGGCTTCTTCGATCCATGCTTCTTTAGTTTGAATCTTTTTCATTTGCCCATTTTTTTTGTAACTGAATGATTTGGTATACCAAGAGACTGATAGCACCAGACACATACAATGTCATGAGTAGAAAGATTTTGCCATCTGTTGGATTTCTATCCAGCTGAAGAATCAATGCACCAACAATCATAGTAACACTTGCGCCAATGATGGAAACATAAAAGATAGACCGCTGCTTGAATGCATACCAAATCGCAGATGCGTAAATAACCAATGTTGTTGCCAACATGAGCCATGAATTAATGTGTGGCGCGTCATAGATCATCACACACATCCCAATCGTTGACTGATACACGGCAAATGCAGAGAGCACATTCAACATCCAACCAGGTGCTTGTAATTGTTTGGCATGATCGAGGAACTTCAAGATCAGCCAAATGAATATATCAGCAATAAAGACAATCAGGCAGATTGTAACCACTCCCCATTCAACTCCAAATTGTTCGACGTATAAAAAATAGGTTACATGAGCAAGGATCAACCAAATGGAAGTGAGTGGAGGAAAATTTCCAGCCCACACCCACAATGTTGCGAAGATGGTCCATGCCAAAAAGAAGTCATAGCTATTGGCGCCTGTTTGATAGATTTGTCCGAACACCGCAAACAATGCACCCACCAAAATCGCAGATGCCGTGATCATGATTTGTCGGACCACCGGTTTTACCTTCAGTGTAATAGACAACAACACTGATGCAGAAAGTAGTCCGCCCACCAACCCTAATTTTTCAAACTTCGTAAGCTTGTCCCAGTTGAATGCAAAAAAGAAAATGATTCCTGAAACAATAAACCCCAATCCCAACACCAGTAAAGTGATCGACAGGAATTTTTGCCAGGATCGTTTATCTGGATACACATGGGCTTCAAACACCCGTGCCACCTGCTCTTCATGAAGTTCAGCATGCTGGGAGATGAAGTTGATGAAGGAGCGGTTGGGGGTTTTCATACATCAGGTTGAAGTGGTTAAGGGAGGTTTAGAGAAGTTAAGGGAGGTTGAGCGAAAATATATTTAACATCCCTTAACTTCTCTAAACCTCCCTTAACCTTGTATTCATTTCACTACTACTACTGGCAACTGTTTTTCAGTAACCAATTTATTAAATGCTTTCAGTCCCTCTGATAAAATTGTTTTCAGAGACGCGAGTTCGGCATCCACTTGTTTGGCGAGGTCTTCGTATACTGCAATGGACTGTTTGGCTGGAGCCATGTTACCACTGCTGGCCATATCGAATACACCACCCAATTTATCATCGAGTCTGATTGGGAAGTTCAACACATCTTGTCCACTCTTCGCTTTCGTCTGATGCAGTTTCTCTTCAATCGCAGTAAGTGATTTGGAAAGACTGTCGGACAAAGATTTTATTTCAGCAGGACAACCTTTTCCTTGTTTTGCAACGAAATCCGACATTTGAGAACGAGCAGCACGGATGTCTTTGATCCCTTTCATCACATCATTGAACTTGCCTTGCACTTTCAACAAGAAAGCTTGTTGTGCTTCGTAATCAGCCTGTGAACATTTATAATTGGGATCAGCAAGGATGGTAAATGGAACTTCAACTGAATCCTTATCCACTTTTATTACAGCTGTGTAATTACCTGGTATTGCTGTAATACTTCCAGGAGTTCCTGTCCATAGAATAAGATCCTCTACCCTGTCAGCAGCAGCATACTGCATATCCCAAACAAACTGATTATTACCTTTAGTAAGTTTAAAAGTATTCTTGCCACCTTCATTAGCAAAGCTGCTGATCTTCTTTTTATTCTTATCAAATATGGTGATAGTACCCTTGCTTGAATCTGTTACATTAGATGCATAGAAATTTAATACAGGTCCTTTTGCCGGGTTCAAGGCAACATTTGATGGTACAGATGCATTCATTCCCCATCTACTGAAAACTGCTGGCATTCTATAGGCAGGATTTGCCGCAAAACCATGCAATGATTTTGATTTGATAGTTGGGTCCATTTGCTGGATGAGGGAAAGATCATCAATCATCCAGAAAGCCCTACCCTGTGTAGCTACAACCAGGTCATTGTTTTTGATGGTGAGGTCTGTAATTGAGACCTGTGGCATATTCAAATTAAATGAAGCCCAGGTCACACCATCATTATAGCTGATGTACATACCAAACTCAGTTCCTGCATATAACAAACCGGCACGCTTCTTATCAGCACGAATTGTACGAGTAAAATGCATTGGATCGATTCCGGATGTAATCAATTTCCATGTTTGTCCATAGTCTTCTGTCTTGTATATATAGGGCGTATAATCATCCACCTTATATCTTGTACCCACAAAATAAGCAGCACCTTTTTTGAATGGATCTGCTTCGATGCAATTCCACATCATCCATTTCGGACAATCTTTTGGTGTAACATTGGTCCATGTTTTTCCACCATCCTTGCTTACATTAATCAGACCATCATCGCTTCCTGTCCATAACAAATCTTTTTCCAAGGGACTTTCAATCGCCGTGAAGATGGTACAATAATATTCAACAGATGTATTGTCTTTCGTGATAGGTCCACCACTTGAAATTTGTTTTGATTTATCATTCGTAGTAAGATCTGGAGAGATCTGCGTCCAGCTGGCACCTTCATTTTCAGTAGAGAACAATGCATTGCCTGCACAATACAATTTCTTTGGATTGTGTGGAGAGAAGAAGATAGGGAAGTTCCATTGGAAACGATACTTCAATACATCCGCACCAGCACCCATTGGATTATCAGGCCAAACTGAGATTGCCCTATTTTCTCCGGTATGATGATCCAAACGAGAAAGATATCCTCCGTAGTTACCACCATAAACAATATCTGGATCCATTGGATCAGCCACAACATAACCGCTTTCTGCACCCGCAGTTGGTTCCCAGTCTTGCTCTGTGATGTATGAACCATAGGTAGCAGATTTGATACGGATAGTACTGTTGTCCTGTTGTGCACCCAAAACTCGGTAAGGGAAAGAGTTATCGGTTGTAACACGATAGATTTGAGAGGTAGGTTGATTATTGAAATCGCTCCATGTGTTGGCTTCATCAAAGCTCACTTGTGCCCCACCATCATCCGCAACAATCATACGTTTTCCGTCTTCCGGATCGATCCAAAGATCATGATGATCGCCATGTGGTGTACGAAGCGATTGGAAAGTCTTTCCGCCATCGCGGCTCTTCATGAAATTTACGTTTGGACAATAGACAAGGTTTTCATTTTTCGGATCAACGAATACTTTTGTGTAGTACCACGCACGTTGACGAATATTGTTATCACCGCTTTGAAGTGACCATGTTTCACCACCATCGGAACTCATGAACAAACCACCTTTTTCATTTTCAATGATGGCATACAATTTATCTGCATTGGAAGGAGCAACAGCTACACCTACGATACCCCAGGTGCCTTTAGGAAGCCCCTTGTTTGATTTCATGCTTGTCCATGTTTCACCACCATCGGTAGATTTATAAAGACCGCTTCCTTCGCCGCCACTTTCCAAACTATAAGGGGTTCTGATCACGCGCCATGTACCCGCGTACAACACAGATGGGTTGCCGTTTTCCATCACGAGGTCGCTGCAACCAGTTTGCTCATTTACATAAAGAACCTTCTTCCAAGTTTTACCACCATCGATGGTTTTAAATACACCACGATCCTGATGTGGACCGAATAGATGTCCCATGACACCAGCCCAAACAATATCCGGATTGGATGGATGTACAATGATGTTGGTGATATGACGTGTATCTTTCAATCCGATGTTTTTCCAAGTTTTACCACCATCATCACTTCTCCACATACCATTCAGACCTTCGGCCACATTACCACGCATGGTATTTTCACCTTCACCCACATAGATAATATTTTCATTGGAAGGAGCAACTGTGATTGCACCAATTGTGGTATTAAAATATTTATCCGTAATATTTTTCCAGCTACCACCGCCATCTGTTGTTTTCCAGACACCTCCACCGGTGGCACCAAAATAAAATGTATTCTTGTTTTTGGCACTGCCTGTAACAGCTCCGCTTCGTCCGCCTCTGAAAGGTCCGAGCAAACGGTAGTTCACATTTTTTGCCAGGGTGGCATCAAATACAGCTGTTTCAATTTGTGCAGGCACTGGGGCCTTTTTCTTCTGGGAATACGTTGTGCCCATCAGCAAGATGGATACAATGAACATGAGAAATTTCTGCATATAGTTTTAGTTGAGAGTTTAATTTACAAAAAATCCTTTACACCTATTGATTCATTGAAAATTTCAATGGTGGGGGTTTAGGGAAAACGAGCTCGGGGCTGATATCTGGCATTTCCTTTTTGATTTCCTTCATGCTGAACATGTTGGTATCAATGAAGGTCCATGACTTTCCTTTGTCGCTTGAAATGGCAATGAGATTGGAGCTTAGTTCAGCATCACCGATGAGGGATGTTACGTAGGTAGTTTGAGGAAGTACCGATTGAAGTGTATTTTTAAATGCAACAATGTTGGAAGGAGTGCCATAGGAAATGCGACTCACCTTTCCTCCCAATTGTTCAAACACATGAAATACAGAGTCGATCAGTTTTAACGCATTCGATTTTCCGCCCGCCAATTTAAATGTAGAGGGATGCATGTATTTCACAAAGATTTCGCCATTACGAGATGTCATTGCTTTTCCCATTTCAAGTGCAGCTGATTTGATGTTGGAGGCATCGGATTGCGCATACGCGAAATGAAGAGAGAAGACAGAAAAGAGAAGTATGAAGAGTTGTTTGGTATGGGGTTTCATGATTATTTTTTTGAGAGGTTAAGGGAGGTTAAGAGAAGTTAAGGGAAGTTAAATTGGTTATAAATCTTTTCTTTTGAAAATATAGAAAGAGAATAACCAGACGATGGTGGTAAGTATGAGAGTATAAACAATATGTTTATCGACTGCGGCAAGGGAGAGTTTGTAATCCACTTCATTGAACTTTCCGAGGAAACCTGGAATGGGAATCAAACGATCAGACATTTCAAAGGGAAGAAATTGCCCGTAATCGAAACCATAGGTTTTAGACTTCCATTTTAAAAAACCTCCAAGGATGTTTTCTGCAATGAATGAATAAAAAATATAAATGCCATACGCGATGAAAGCCTTGCGAATGATAAGCCCCATGAAAAATGCAATCGACAACTGAGCAAATACCTGCAAGGCAAACAAAGGAATGTAATTAACCTGTTCAAACATTTTTTCTTTTGCAGCAGTATCACTCACCATATTACCAAGCGAGAAGGCTACAATCACATAAAAGAATGTAACAATTAATGTAACCAGCACAACGCTTATAAATTTTCCCCAAATGAATGAGCTCTTTTTCCATCCATCAATAATATTCTGACGATGTGTTTTGAACATGTATTCATTCGTGATCAGCATGATGATCACGATGGCGGGAATAAATGTAAAGAAAGAACTCAGAAATGCAGTTGTATGCAAAACTTCAGGATATTTAAATGGATTGCCTAACAACAATTTAGCCATCTTAGCTCTAGCTCCTGTTCCCTTCGGATTGGTTACTTCGTCGTACGACAAATAAAAGATTGTATTGATGCCGGGATATGAGATCGCGGTGACTGACAATAGAAGCCAAAAAGCCCGATAATTCTTGACTTTCAGCCATTCGGTATGGAGGATGTTTTTGAACATATTCATTAGTTGAAAAGTGGAATGGTTGAATGGTGGAAAAAATTATTGATGGAGGCCGCCGGTGAGTTCAAAGAATTTTTCTTCCAGGCGTTTTTTCTTGATCGTTAATTGATCAAGCACAATGCCCTTTTGAAAGCAGAATTCATTGATGTTTGCGGGGGCAATTTCAGCCTTTGAAAAATAGAGTTCGAGTCCCTCTGGAGTTTGTTTCTTCCTAATCAATCCTGGATAATCAGACATCAACTCATACAAAGCATCTGAATCAGAAGCACTGATCAAAAAGCAATCTTCATCCGAAAGCACTTGCTCAACCGTTCCAGATGCAATCAGCTCCCCTTTCTTCAGAATCGCTACATGGTCGCACACTTTTTCCACTTCATCCAACAAGTGACTTGCCATGATGATGGTATGTCCATCTTTTGCCAATGTCTTGATCAATTCCCGAATCTCTGCGATACCCACTGGATCAAGTCCGTTGGTGGGCTCATCCAACACCAAGACCGTCGGACTTCCCAGCAAAGCGGCTGCAATGGCCAATCGCTGTTTCATCCCCAGGCTATACGTACTAAAACGAGAATTTCGTCGCTCGTATAATTTGACCTTTTCCAAAACTGCTTCAATAGCTTCTATGGAACCTCTTCCACTGATGCTTTTGGTAACGCGTAGATTTTGAACAGCGCTGAGATAATGATACAGATTGGGTGTTTCCAGTAGGGAGCCAATTCGTTTACGTTGTTCATTGGAAGGAGGTTCACCGAACCACAAATATGATCCTGCATCGGCTTGTAATACATCGAGAATGATGCTAAGGAGCGTTGTTTTACCGCTTCCATTGGGACCTAAAATGCCGAAAACGGAACCTTCCGGTACGCTGAAAGACACGCCATTCAAGGCTTTGATCTTTCCGTACGACTTATGGATATTGTTTATTTCAAGAACTGGCATGAAAAATATTTCATACAAGTTAAACCCAATTCCATAAATGAAAAATTAGGGCCCCATGAATTTGATAAACGGCAATAAAATGATCGGTACTTAATTCAACTTTCCAAGGATGCTGTCCCACAACGCCAATCTGGCTGCAAGACCCTTCCTTACGGCTTCTGTAGCCTCATCCCATTTCTGTTCATCATCCCCGCAGAGCTCCATGGTCATTTGATGTGCCAGTTCTGCATGGTGACCGCCGTCTACTTCTATATGTCGCTCGATATAATATTGGAAAACATCGATTGTATCCGGGAATTGAATTTTTATTTCTTTGATCAAGCTGATGAACATATCAGGAATCAGATCTTCCCTTCCGAAGGTAAATACCGACGCCATCAGATGTGGCTTACCTGAGGCAATTACATCAAAAGTATATTGCATGAATTGTTGAGCTGCTTCAGGAATATTTGAAGATTTCATAGCAGCTTCCACAGAAGTTCCTTTTTGAAGTGAATCAATAAATTGGGAAATGATATCGGTATTTGCACCCGATTGATGCATGGCTTTGAGGTACAATTCAAAATGACTCACCCTGTTTCCAACCTCATCCACATCACTTTCTTCTCCTGTAACAATTTCATTGATGAGATAACGTGTTGAAGCATTTCCTACAGGGAGCCATGGCAAAGAAACACATGTTAGTTCAATCTGGAGAGATTTAAGAAGCGACATAAAATCCCACACTGCATATACATGGTGTTCCATGAAATGCCTGATATCTTGAGGTGTTTTTATGGCACTGTATACAGGATGACTAACCAATTGTGCTCTCAGATCAGCGATGGACGATTCCAGTTTCTTCAGATATATTTCAGACATTTTTCTTTTTCTTATTAAACGAAAAAGGAAAAAAAAGGTTCGATGTTTGCGGAGTATTTTAAGCAGAAGATTGAAGATGTTTAAGAGGTTGAAGGAGTTTAAGAAAAAAACTTAAACCACTTCAACAACTTCATCCTCTTAAACTAATTTCTTACCGGTTTTCCTCCTTTGAGCACACTCTGAATTCTTTCCAATGATTTACGTTCACCGCAGAGGCTCAAAAAAGCTTCTCGCTCGATATCTAGTAAATATTGTTCAGTCACGTATGTGGGCTCACTGAGATCCCCACCACACATTACATAGGCCAATTTTTTAGCCACGAATGCATCATGTGGAGTTGCATATCCGGCTTGTTCCATGCCATGCACACCAGCCAGCAAAGCGCCGAGCGCAGTACGTCCTAATACTTTGATATCCGTGCGTTGTTGTGGCATCACATAGCCACTGTTATACAATTCTATGACAGATTTTTTTGCCTCACTGATTCTTCGTCCCTGATTCATTACAATTTCATCCTGACCTTTTCGCATGATACCCAACTGGAATGCTTCAGCAGCAGAGGTAGCCACTTTCGCAGTTGCGATGGTGATGAATCTGTTTTTCAGTGTGATGGTTTCTGGTTCATCCTCATGCATTTCATCTGCTGCACGCAGTACAAATTCTTTGGTACCTCCACCGCCAGGAATCAATCCCACACCGAGTTCTACGAGACCGATGTATGTTTCAGCAGCAGCACAGATTTTATCTGCATGCAGACTCATTTCGCATGCACCACCGAGCGACAATGCATGTGGAGCTACCACCACAGGTACGGATGAGTAACGTACACGCATCATTGTATTTTGGAACATTCGAATCGCCATGTCCAATTCATCATATTCCTGTTCAATGGCTAGCATAAAGATCATTCCTACATTCGCGCCAGCAGAAAAATTATTTCCTTCATTGGCAATAACCAATCCTTTGTATTTATCTTCTGCCAACGCAATGCTTTTTTGCAAGCCTTCTAAGACCTCACCACCGATGCTTCCCATTTTTGTATACCATTCGAGACCAAGCACATCGTCGCCTAAATGGTAGGTTCTACATGCACTGTTCTTCCAAATGGTTTGTCCCTCGAAGTGCTTCATCACAATGAACGCCCGCTCCTCTCCTTCTGCAGCAATGGATTCCATTTTTTTGGTGATGGGAGAATACGCAAAACGTTTCCCATCCTTCACCGAGAAAAATGTTTTTTGTCCGGATGCCAACATCTCTTCCACCCATGCAGCCACTTTCAATCCGAGTTTTTTCATTTCACCTACAGAGCGTTCTACACCCAAAAGATCCCAGGATTCAAACGCACCTATCTCCCAGCCGAAACCCGCCATCATGGCGTCATCGATGCTGTAGATGGTATCGGAAATTTCAGGAACACGATTTGAAATATAAGAGAACAGGTTATAATGAAAGGTTCTGTAAAATTCACCTGCCTTATCAGGAGATGCACAGAGCATTTTCAAACGAGTTGCCAGGTCATCGATGGGTTTGGCCGCATCGATGGATGCGAATTTTGCTTTTTTTCTCGGCCCGTATTCCATCGATTTTAAGTCGAGGGTCAGGATTTCTTTTTCACCCTGTGCATTTTTCGTTTTCTTGAAAAACCCTTGTCCCGTTTTATCTCCCAGCCACTTGTTTTCGACAATCTTATCTAACCAGGTTGGAATACTGAATTGATCACGGGCTTCATCATCCAGACAATTTTCATACACTCCTTTTGCAACGCGCACCAATGTATCGATTCCCACCACATCAGCTGTTCTAAATGTTGCTGATTTAGGTCGACCAATGATTGGTCCTGTCAATGCATCCACTTCATCAATCGACAATTCCATTTTTTCCATGGTTTTGAAAAGCGACATGATGCCGAAGATGCCAATGCGGTTTGCGATGAACGCTGGTGTATCCTTGCACAACACAGTGGTTTTACCGAGATAGAGATCACCGTATTTCATGAGAAAATCAACCACCCATTTTTCTGTATGTGGTGTTGGAATGATTTCCAGCAAACGGAGGTACCGCGGGGGATTGAAGAAGTGAGCTCCGCAGAAATGCTTTTTGAAATCTTCGGATCGGCCTTCCGTCATCATGTGAATAGGGATGCCCGAAGTATTGGATGTAACGAGTGTTCCGGGTTTTCTGAATTTTTCTACTTTTTCATACAATTGTTGCTTGATATCGAGTCGCTCCACCACCACTTCCAGGATCCAATCGCATGAGGCAATCAATGAAAGATCATCGTCAAAGTTGCCTGTGATGATTTTCTTCGCTACATCTTTTGTATATACGGGAGAAGGATTTGATTTGAGTGCCGACTGCAACGCATCATTCACGAGCTTGTTGCGCTTTGCTTTGGCTGTATCGCCAACTGCATCAGGGCTTACGATATCCAGCAAGAGAACAGGGATGCCGATTCCAGCGAAATGACAAGCGATCCTGGAACCCATGACACCGCTTCCGAGGACGGCTACTTTTTTGATGGTTGGTTTCAT
>CANFHO010000071.1 GCA_947447005.1 Chitinophagaceae bacterium | reverse complement strand
TAAACATTGACCTGTTGGAATATGATTACTTTTGGAGAAACGGAGAAACGGAGAATTGGTGAAACGGGAGCATGCCTGCCGAAGACAGGAAACGGGGAAAATGGGATTGCAAGTATACAATGAATTCACTTTAAAAATAAAATGAATACTTTTTCAGCATTCAAATCATTTACTGACAAACTGCCTGAACAGGAGAAATTGATGCCGGCGTTATTTGTAGGACATGGATCGCCCATGAATGGCATTGAAGACAATGAATTCAGCAGATACTGGAGTTCCATGGTGAAGGATTTTCCAACACCCAAAGCAGTACTCGTGATTTCTGCACACTGGTATACCCGTGGCACACAAATCACTGCGATGGATTTCCCTCAAACGATTCATGATTTTGGTGGCTTCCCAGAAGAATTATATAAAGTAAAATATCCTGCGCCTGGAGATCTAATACTGGCAAGAGAAACAGCATCCCTGATCAAATCAGCCACCGTTGGACTTGATCATGAGTGGGGACTCGATCATGGCACATGGACCATTGTTAGGCATATGTATCCGTTGGCAAATATTCCGGTGCTGCAATTGAGTATCGATTATTCTAAAAATGCTTCCTACCATTATGAACTTGCAAAAGAGATATTTTCACTCAGAAAAAAAGGCGTCTTGATCATAGGAAGTGGTAACATGGTACACAACTTACGGATGGTTCGTTTTGATAAACTATACGGACCTGCATTCGGCTTTGATTGGGCCATTCACATGAACACCACTTTCAAAGACTTGATTACTTCAGGGTCGCACGACAAACTGATTCAGTATGAAAAAATGGGAACAGAAGCAATGCTTTCTATTCCCACACCTGAGCACTATCTTCCGCTGATCTATATTTTAGGACTCAGCAAAAAAGATGAACCCATTCATTTCTTCAACGACAAAGCCATCGGAGGATCATTGACGATGACCTCTGTGAGGTTTGGATAACAGATAATTCTAACCAAACAAGAAAGCTTTCGTGTTACGAATATGGGCTAAGAAAAGGTTCTTTTTCTGTATATTTAACTTCAACCAAGTTAAATGTTCAATGATGAAAAGGTTCTTACTTTTAATAATCGTTGCCACTTCATTTTATCATGCCTCCGCACAATTCAGTCGCGATAAAATCAAACAAATCGATTCTACATTAAACTACCTGCACAAGCGTGGAATGTTCAATGGCACAATACTGCTTGCTGAAAAAGGAAAACCCATGTATACCAAATCGTTGGGCACTGTTTCAGCTTCATCAAATGAACAAATCACCTCTTCATCCTCCTTCAACCTTGCTTCCATTTCAAAGCAATTCATAGCCATGATGATCATGGTTTTGAAAGAACATGGAAAACTCAATTACGATGATCCCGTAAACAAGTACCTGCCAACATTCCCTTACAACAACATTTCAATCCGAAATCTGCTGAACCACACTTCAGGTATTTCTGAATATTCTGAGTTATCACTCCAATACAGAAACACCTTGGATACCATCGACCGAAAAGATGTATTGGATTTATTGGCTGAACATAAACCTACATTGAAATTTGAGCCAGGATCCAAATGGGAATACAATAATTCAGCCTACGTGCTGTTGGGCAATATCATAGAAGCATCCAGCGGAGAAGAAATAAATTCATACTTTAAAAAAACAATCACGGGTCCACTTCAGTTGAAACATACATACATGCATTATCAGAACATGCCTTTTAAGGAAGATCCGCATCCTGATTTGGTTATTGGCATGGTAAGAAAAAATGGAAATATGATGTGGGATGATATCAACCGATTTGATGGCACAGTGGGCGATGGGAATATATATTCATCTACAGAAGATCTCTTGACATGGGAACAGGCATGGTATACTGAAAAATTAGTAAAGACATCCACGCTTCAAGAAGCATATACCTCTGTAAAATTGAAAGATGGAACCACCTATCCTTATGGGTTCGGATGGTTCATCAAAGAACCAGGAAAGATTGTAAACCATACAGGAAGTTGGGTGGGATTCAGAAATTTGATTGAGCGTGATATAACAAAAAATACCACCCTCATCATGCTGAGCAGTGGTGGCAATGGTTTGGCAAGAAAAATCATTACGGATATCATCAACAATAAAAATATCATCCTTCCCCAAACACAATTGATTACCCATGTGAAAATCATCGATGGTACAGGCAATCCTGCAGTTGTGGCATCTGTTCGTATTGCAGATGATAAAATTTATGAAATCGGAAATCTATTGCCCATCGGTGGCGAACCCGTTACAGATGGAAAGGGAATGATCCTTTCCCCTGGATTCATCGATTCGCATAGTCACCATTATGGCGACCTCAAACGCAATCCAGAAGCCATTCCTACGGCCAGCCAGGGTATCACTACCATTGTTATCGGACAAGATGGTGGTAGCTATGCCATGGATTCATTAACGGCGTTTTTAAAACAACGCCCTGTTGCAGTGAATGTGGCTACCTATACAGGACATGCTACCCTGCGTGAAGAGGTATTGGGTGAAAAAAATCTGTTCAGAACCGCTACACAAAATGAAGTGGATAAAATGAAAGCGATTCTCCATTCCGAAATGGAGAAAGGGTCTCTGGGCTTATCAACCGGACTCGAATACGAAGAAGGGTTCTACTCCAACCGGGATGAAGTATTGCAATTGGCATCCACCGTGGCCAATGATAAAGGACGATACATCAGTCACATCCGCAGCGAAGACATCAACCTCGATGAAGCCATTGAAGAAATTATCGAGATTGGAAAACAAGCGAAAATTCCTGTGCAGATCTCCCATATCAAAATTGCCAAAAAAGACAGATGGAACAGTTCAAATGAATTGTTGCAACGTTTGCAGATAGCAAGAGCAGAGGGTGTAAACATCACCGCAGATGTATATCCATATACGTTTTGGAATTCAACCCTGCGTGTATTATTTCCCAATAGAGATTATACAAACCCCGTCAGTGCTGAATTTGCTGTAACACAACTTTTCGACCCCAATGAATCAGTGCTTGTAGAATATGCTCCTGTAAAGGAGTATGCAGGAAAAACAATTGCGGCCATCGCACAAAGTAGAAAAGAATCAAATGCAGTAACCCTTATGCATCTTATACAAATGGCTTCAGATTTTGAAACGAAACATCCGGAACACAAGGGAAGGATAGAAGCCATTGCAGCAAAATCGATGAGTGAAAAGGATGTAACAAATTTCATCAACTGGCCATATTCAAACATCTGTTCTGATGGATACAAAGGCGGCCATCCACGTGGCATGGGAGCCTTCACAAGAATTCTTGCAAGATATGTTCGCGAAAAAAAATCTCTTTCTCTTGAAACAGCTATTTTCAAAATGACTGCCCTCTCTGCAGAACATGTCGGCATCACAGATCGGGGAATCATTGCTCCTGGATTGTATGCAGATCTTGTACTATTCAATCCAACAACAGTCATCGACAATGCAAGCATCAAGAACCCACAAGCCATTTCATCAGGCATTGAAATGGTATGGGTTAATGGAAAACTGACATACAACAAACAAAAGGCAACAGGTGAATATCCTGGCATGCTCATCAAAAGATCATTTTAATTTCAACACGAAAGATGAACAAGGCAATTGTACTGACAAATGGATTATTGGTGCACCCAGATGCTAAAACTGCTCACGGACTCATACGCGGTACGGAACGTTTTACGATCATTGGCATTGTAGATTGTGACGACACAGCTGGAAAAGATGCAGGAGAAGTACTGGATGGAAAACACAGAAACATCCCTGTATTTGCAACCTTAGAAGATGCATTGGCAAATGTAACAGAGATCAATTTCTTGGTGATTGGTGTAGCAACCGTTGGCGGTGTACTTCCTGGAAATATGCTTGAGGTGGTCATCAAAGCCATCAACAACGGTATTTCCATTGTAAACGGATTACATGAATACCTGAATGAAAAACCAGATGTGGCAGCACTTGCACATGCAAAAGGAGTTCAACTGATTGATGTGCGTAAACCTAAAACACGTGCACAACTGAGTTTTTGGAAAGGAGATATCTTTAAAGTTGATGCATTGATTGTGGCTGTGATTGGAATGGATTGTGCCATGGGAAAAAGAACGACTGCAAGGATGTTGCGACAAGCCTGTGAGGCAAATGATATGAAGGGACAAATGATTTACACCGGACAAACAGGATGGTTGCAAGGAGGAAAATATGGTTTCATTTTTGATTCCACCCTGAATGATTTTGTTTCAGGTGAACTTGAAAATGCCATTGTGGGTTGCTGGAAAGAAACCGGTGCTGAATATATTTTTGTTGAAGGACAATCATCACTCCGAAACCCAAGTGGCCCATGCGGTTTGGAATTGCTGGTATCAGGTGATGCAAAACATGTGGTACTGATGTTTGCGCCTAAACGGAAATATTTTGATTTTGATCCTCATTGGGGTGAAATTCCATCTGTTGAATCAGAAATTGAGATCATCGAAAAATTTGGATCAAAAGTGATCGCCGTGGGAATCAATACAGAAGGCTGTTCTAATGAAGAGGCTTTTGCATTTCAAAAAGAGTATTCAGAAAAACTACATATTCCAGTTTTGCTTCCAATACATCAAGGAGTAGACAGTCTGCTCCCCGTATTGAAAGAAATGCGTGGACAAAAACTACAAAAAAGAAACTAGATGAAGATTACAGCAATACGTTCATGGCTTCGCAACATGGCACTCACCAAGCCATATACCATTGCCTACAATACATTTTCAGATGTGTCGATTGCCTTTTTGGAAATTGAATTGGAAAATGGCATCATTGGTTACGGAACGGGAAGTCCTGCGGAAGATGTAGTAGGCGAAACAACAGAACAAACCGTAGCCAACCTTCAAACTGATTTTGTTCAAGAACTGGTAGGAAGAGATATCAGGCATTTCCAACAGTTGATCCATGAATGTAGAAATCAATTCGATCATCTCCCTGGAACCCAGGCTGCGCTTGACATTGCACTGCATGATGCATTTTGCAAATACATCGGGATTTCTGTAGCAGATTTCTATGGTAAAAAAATCAGCTCCCTTCCAACATCGGTAACCATTGGCATCAAAAATGTTCAGGAAACATTGGAAGAAGCTGCAGGCTATGCCAAATTGGGCTTCAAAGTATTGAAAGTGAAAACCGGATTGAATGTAGATGAAGACATTGAACGTATTTTAAAATTGAATGAAACCTATCAAGATATTTTCAAGATACGTGTAGATGCCAATCAAGGTTATTCATTGAATGACTTAAAAAAATTCATGCATGAAACAAGAACTGCAGGTGTTGAATTGATTGAACAACCCATGCCAGTTGGCACCGAAAAAGAATTGCTTACACTCGATACGTTAGAACGTTCGATGCTGGCCGGAGATGAATCCCTGAAAGACCCACATGCAGCCCTTCAATTTGCTGCATCTGAAAGACCCTTTGGTATTTACAATATCAAGCTCATGAAATGTGGAGGTTTGACAGGGGCTAAAGAAATTGCTACCATTGCAGAGAATGGCAACATTGATCTTTTTTGGGGATGCAATGATGAAAGCATTCTGAGCATTACAGCTGCCCTTCACATTGCATACAGTTGTCCCAACACAAAATACATTGATCTGGACGGAAGTCTTGATTTGGCTGAAGACCTTGTCCGTGGCGGTTTTACAATCGAAAGTGGTTTTATGAAAATCAACAACCTGCCTGGCTTCGGGGTTGAAAAATTATAAAATGGAAAGATTAAAGGAAAAGATCAGTTTTCAATCTGCTGTATTTCTGGTTGTAAGTGTTGTCATCGGATCGGGTGTTTTCAAAAAGGTAGTTCCCATGTCGGCCTCACTTGGCTCACCTTATCTTGTTCTGTTATGTTGGATTGTAGCCGGACTGATTAGTTTAGCTGGCGCGTTGTCTACAGCAGAAATGGCCAGTATGTATCCCAACTCCGGTGGAGAATACAGCTATTTCCAAAAACTCTATGGAAGATTTTTTGCATTTTTATATGGATGGAGCAGTTTTACCATCATCAAGACTGCCTCTATATCCGCATTGGCATACATCTTTGCTCAATCTTTCAACAAACTATTTTCACTTCCTGCAATTCCACTGCCTGATGCATGGAAGGGCGTTTTCTTTTTTGAAAATTTTTCTGTCAAGGCATTGGCAGCATTGATGATCTTGCTTTTAACATTGCTAAATCACTATGGCGTAAAGTCGGCTGAGCGATTGACATACTTTCTAAGCATTGCCATGATCGCAGGTATACTCTTATTCATTGGCTGGGGATTTTTCTCAGGAGTTGGAAGTTTAAACAACTTAACACAATCAAGCACACAAGTAGCTGCACCTTCAGGATGGAATCTTATGAGTGCAATGATGACGGCTAGTTTAGGGGCGTTTTGGGGGTATGAAGGTTGGAACAATGTTGGATATATTGGAGAAGAAATCAAAAATCCGAAACGGAATCTACCGAGGGCCTTGGCGCTTGGTACCGTATTGATCATCATAGCCTATGTGTTGCTGAATATTGTTTATCTGTATGTGATGCCGATTGATGGATTCATAGCCATGAAGGATCATGCCAACAGCATTGCAGCCATAGAAGTAGCAGGACGCATGGCTGGTGAAATGGGCATGACATTGGTTGCCTGTCTGATACTCACAACTACGTTGAATTCAAACAACAGCAGTGTATTGTTATCTGCCAGAATGATTTACGCATTATCGAGAGACGGGTTGTTCATGAAGCAGGCAGGAGCGGTACATCCAAAATATAATACACCTCATGTGGCATTGTGGATTCAAGCAGTTTGGGCCATTATACTTTTATACTCTGGTACGTTTGATCAGCTCACAGATATGCTGGTTTTTGCTGCATTCCTCTTCTACGGAAGCACCGCACTTGGAGTGATTATCATGCGCATCAAGCATCCTGAAGTGGAAAGACAATACAAGGTTGTGGGCTATCCGTTTGTACCTGGCATATTTGTTCTTTTCTGCCTGGGTATATTTTTGATGACAATCATCAATCAACCCAAAGAAGCATTCTGGGGATTGGTGTTGATCTTCAGTGGTGTACCTGTATATGGATGGATGAACAGAAAGAAGTAATCATACATCTTGCTCATTGAATGAAAGATGAATACTATCGATATTCGATACTACTTTTCTGCATGTAACACCCGCTTTTTCAAACATCATGCGTGATGCCTGCGCTGATGGTGTATGCTCGTATTTATCAGATAAAAAAACAACCTCACAAATACCCGCTTGTATGATTGCTTTGGTACATTCATTGCATGGAAACAGTGCTGTATAAATTCTGCAACCGCGTAGATCCATACCGATGTTATTCAAGATAGCATTGAGTTCAGCGTGACAAACAAACGGATATTTTGTATCCAGAAATTCACCTTGTTTATCCCATGGAAAATCATCGTCATGACAACCCGTGGGAAGTCCGTTGTATCCTGCACCTACAATCTTATTTTTATCATTCACGATACATGCACCCACCTGTGTATTGGGGTCCTTGCTGCGCTTCGCTGATAACAGCGCAACCCCCATAAAATATTCATCCCAACTGATGTATCCTTCCCGTTTTGGCATTGTTATTTTTAAAATCGTTCTAGTAACATAGTAATTTGCAAACAGAAACTCTCTTCCACCATTCCACCATTCCACTATTCCACTATTCCACTATTTCTCTTTGCCTCTTTGCCTCCTTGCCTCACTTTCAATTCCACTGTATCGCAAAATACGTAATCGGATAATCACTTGCATTGGTAATGTTATGCGGAATCATGGATTCTACGTAACAAAATCCCCCGGTTGTGAGTCTATTTAGCTTTCCGTCAAGCGACATATCACCAGCACCATCCACCATGAGAATGATTTCTTCATTTTTGTGTGTATGAGGAGGGTGACTGTTAAACCTTGGATTTAATGTTGTGATGTGAATATCAAACCTGTTCAACATGGCAGTTTGTCTGTCGAACAACTGACGAACCCCACCATGGTTATGCGGCTTGAACTTCATGTCATTCCAATCCATTACAAATGATGGACCTGCTTTCTTTCCGCGTTCGTGATCTACAGCGGCATTGGAACGTACATGCATCTCATATAATTCGAGCGCATCTTGAGTTGTATTCGTAAATGATAATACATCACCCGGCAATAAAAAAACCACAGATGATTTACCCAATGTTCGCTTCACACCATTCAATGAAACATCGGCAGAACCATTTTTGATGATGAAAAACAACTCATCATCATTCAACTTTGGATTGTATGAAATGGATTTGCCAGGTATGATACTAACTGAAAAAATACTATGCTTAGACAAAATAGGACCCGCTCCACTCATCATCACAGCCTTTGTCGTTTTTGCATCATTGATGGCCCATGGATAAACCTGAGACACCATCAGTTTGTTTTGTGCATTCAGTTGAATGGAAATAAATCCCAATAAAATGAAATAAAGCTTTTTCATATACAATCGTTTATGTCTCTGTTAGATTCCGAATGTAAGAAAAACTTGTAACAACCTACAACTAATAAGGATAATCACCCACCATATTTCCTGCAGGATAATAGCTGGCTACAACAATGATACCGCCTGATTTTGTACGTGCAACACCTACACCAACCTCACGTGTAGTCTTCCAAACCATTTGTGTATAATGGCCTACTCCATGCCAATTGGCATCTCCCACAGTACCGTACGTATATTGATTTTTTTCAACGTACCAGGATTCACAGGCATCCAACAATGAAAATGATTCAAATGAACTTCCCCAGAAAATATTCTCTCCCAATATTCTTCCATCTGGATGAACACATTCACTGTGAAATATTCTTGATCCTTTGCTTGCCAAATGCTCTGCCCATTTTTGTGCATATGCTGCAAGACTATTGCTCCAAACAAGTGGTTTTGTATTTACTTCTTTCCTGACATTGTTGTGATGATCAAGAATTGCTGTAATATCAGACTGCTTAACAAGTGATTGTGCTTGTATTCCGACAGATGAGATGACAATTGATAAAAAGATAAAAGATTTTGCAAACATACACAATGGTGTTTTTGCAAACATAAGAGGTTCCTTGTCTAAGGATTCAGACTGAAAAGTTATAATTTTTCTAAGACTGGAATTTTAACAACTTACAAGGCAGCATGTGTTTTCTTTAAAACAATATTCCACTTCTTACCCCCGTATTCCAATGTTCCGATTACCTCAAAGCCTGAGCGCTCATGCGCACGCAATGAACGTGTATTGTCCACATCCACATCTGTAACAACATATTGATACCCTGGATACATCGATTCCGCAAAATGCTGATACATCCTGTCCACCAATTGCATGCCGCGATATTCCTTCGCAACACATAACTGTCCTACTACAACATATTTTTGTGCAGACAATAATTTACCATCATACATGCATTCATCGATTGAATTGAACAATCCTTCCACCAAATCATGCCCTTGTCTTACCGCCTGCGTAGCCACCAACGCATAGCCAACCACCCTATCTCCATCCTTTGCAACAATGGCAGGTGCAGCATCATGCATTTCCTTGAAATATGCTTCCGAGTACGTGGCAGTCAGAAAGCCTTGTGCGCGAGCCTCTTCATCTGAAATGTTTTGTCGCAGGTTTTGCGACTGCAATGCTTTCATCTGAAGAATATCTTCCATGCTGCTGGCCCTTGTTACTTCAATCATATCCATTGTTTTGACGCCACAAAATAACTGATTTTAAAATTCTGTATCGAAATCGTTTTAGAAGTTTATGATAAATTCAAGTTACATTTAGAATACATTTATCTTTCAAATCAACGATTATGAAAAATCGAGGCATTGCCATATTCCTGCTTTTTGTATCTATTGCTGGTATTTCATTTGCTCAACCCAAGCAACCGAAATTGGGATACAGGTCTTCACAAATTTTACAGGTCGACGGACTTCAATTCAAAGACCTGAATAAAAATGGGAAACTGGATGTGTATGAAGACTGGCGTCAATCGCATGATGCAAGGGCAAAAGACCTCGTTTCAAAGATGAGTGTGGAAGATAAGGTTGGATTCATGCTGATTAGCACAACCAGATTGAAGAATGATTGGTCGATGGGTGCTCCTAAATCCAAAGATTCGGTATCAAGTGATTTCAATGAAGAAGATCAGGTGCAAAACATGAACATGTTTACCAGAAAACCTTTGCCTACTTCCATGATGATGGCAGCAGGCACTACCAAAGGTGTCAAAGAATTTCATCTTCGTCATTTTATATTGCGCGCAAACGTAAGTGCACGTATCACGGCTGAATGGGCAAACAAATTGCAGGCACTCTGCGAAAGCGATGGATGGGGTATTCCTGCCATCATTGCATCCAATCCGAGAAACCATATCACCAAAGATGCTTCTATTGGTCTGAGCGTTGGCGCTACTACGTTCTCTACCTGGCCAGGAGAATTGGGACTTTCTGCAACAAGGGATCTGAAACTGGTTCGTGAATTTGCAGATATCGCGCGACAAGAATGGGCGGCTGTTGGACTGAGAAAAGGATACATGTACATGGCTGATCTTGCTACAGAACCCAGGTGGCAAAGAGTGGAAGGTACATTTGGAGAAAATGCGGAATGGACTGGTAAAATGATTTATGAAATCATTCTTGGATTTCAGGGAACGAAACTTTCATCAAGCTCTGTAGCCCTTACCACCAAACACTTTCCGGGTGGTGGTGCAGGAGAAGGGGGACAAGATCCGCATTTTGACTGGGGCAAATTTGAACACTTCCCTGGCAAGATGTTTCAAAACAATTTGATTCCATTCAAGGCAGCCATCAAAGCAGGAACATCTGCCATCATGCCTTACTACTCGATTCCAAAAGATCTGAAATACGAAAAAATTGCATACGCATATAACAAGGCTATCATCACAGGATTGTTACGAGATAGTTTAGGTTTCAAAGGCATCATCAATTCAGATACTGGCCCCATTGAAATGATGCCATGGGGTGCAGAAAACCTGACCATTGTTGAACGTTACAAACGTACCATGGAGGCTGGGGTGAATCTGTATTCAGGATCTGCTGACCCTGCAAAATTACTTGAGACCGTAAAAACAGGCATGGTGGATATGAAGCTGGTTGACAATTCCGTATATAGACTACTGATGGAAAAACTGGAGCTTGGATTGTTTGAAAATCCATATGTGGATGAAGATGCTGCGGAAAAAATAGTTGGCAACAAATCATTTCAAGCGAGGGCTGATCTTGCCATGCGTGAATCAATCGTACTCTTGCGCAATGCAAATAATAGTCTTCCAGTAAAACCCAAAACAAAGATCTACTTCGAATCCTACTTTGAGAAAAGAGGATCCAAAAGTCCCAGCAATGTATTTTCAGGCACGCATGCATCTGATGTAACTTTTGTCAAAACTCCTGAGGAGGCTGATATGATTTTGTTATGGCTTACACCTGGTTCAAAATCACTTTTTGAGGGAAATGGATCTCCCTTGTATTTATCCCTTTCCAAAAATGCTGTGGATGTGAATTACATCAACACACTCACTTCCAAGAAACCAACTGTGCTTGTAGTGAACTATACCAATCCCTGGGTGATTGATGAAATTTACAACAAGGAAACACAATCACACTTTGCAGGTGTATTGGCAACCTTTGGAACCACAAACGATGCATTGCTGGATGTGATTACAGGGAAATTCAATCCTTCCGGAAAGATGCCATTCACAACCCCAATTTCAGAAAAGCAGGCACAGGAACAACTTTCAGACGTTCCTGGATATTTGAAAGGAAAGGATTACGGGCTTTTTTGGTATAATGAAGGCTTGCGGTATAAAAAATAATGAATTCAGCCACCATATGAAATGGCCTCAATTTGAATATTATTCTGATAATATCTTTCCCGTCTTATCAATAAAAACATATTCTGAGCCTATTTTTACCTGTGCCATACCCCCATTGAAAAATGTACCAGCTCCATCAAATTTGATTGGAATAACTTCAATTCCATATTTATTGATGAACCCCCACTTATTGTTCAGTTTCACGCTGGCCAATCCCATGAAAAATTCATTCATATCATCATATTTGTATTGAACTGTCAGATTTGCATTTTTATCAATGGCGCCCCACTTGGTTCCCATTTTTGCCGGAATCATCCCCTCGTGCATATACATGCCAAGTGAATCATACTTAGGCGCAATGATCCAGTTCCCGTTTAAATCAACCATGCCCCATTTATTACCCACCATAACAGATGCCTGTTCTTCTTCAAATAAATTAATGGCTGAGAATGTTGCCTGTGTTACTGTTTGACCAGTTTTATCAATCAATGAAAATTTACCATTGGATTGAACCCATGCTCTTCCGTACCCAAAAACACCTGCCTTTTCATATTGAAATGGAATAACAACATTACCCATTTTGTCCAGATATCCTGACTTTGAATTGATACGCGCAACTGCATATCCCTCGGTAAAACGAAGTATATTTTCATACTTTGCACCTACAATTTCTTTACCCTGAATGTTGATCAAGCCATATTTAGTATCCAGAGAAAATGCAGAAACATCTTCATAAAACGGAAGAATCAGATTATATAAAGGAGGGATGATTTGTACACCAAGCGAATTAATTGCTTTAAATTTTATTTTGTCTCCTTCCTTTATAGATACTGTTGCAACACCCCTATTCACATTATTAACATTGTTGGATCCCACAGTTCCCTGAAGCGGAATACCTTGTCGATTGATCAATTCATAGGACTTGTTGATTCGAACGCGGGCAAAATTCTCCTGAAAACGTTGGGCAAAATCATACCTGACAGCGATGGCTTCATCACCAAGTTGATTGATAAACCCAAAACGTTTGCCACGGTTAACAAGCGCCATTCCATCAAACATGGAATCGGCCCAATCATATTGATATGGAACCAGTAGCTTACCTGTTGCACTGTCCTTGAAACCCCATAAAGTACTTACAGGATCCATCACCGGGTGTAATGTAAACTTTGATCTTTGTGACAATTCTTTCAATATACTATTGGATTCAAAATTGATGGGTTTCGTGAGTTGATCACCTTTCCCCCTGACATTCAATTTGAAAGCAATTTTTTGATCTGCATCACTTGCATTGGTGATGGAAATATCATATAGGTTCTTGGGCATGGATACATTAAAAGGAACTTCTTTTCTCAAAGGAATTTTTGCTTCCCCAATTTCAAGCAATGCATCCTGATCCGCCACATAACTTACTTTATCTGAAAGTGATTTTCCCTGAATAAGTAAATCATCAAATTCCACTGTTTGTTTACTGTCGACCCTAAACCCAAAATCATTACCAAATGGCTTGTCAAAAGGCAATCGCTCAGCCAATTTATCATTGATGTAAAACTCCATGAAACGACTGACTTTCCTTAATTCAATCATATTCGAAACATTACCCTTGTTAACTAAGGGAGAAGCAATCCATGCTGTTAAATCTTTCCAACTTCCATTATGTTCATTATACATAATTTTATAATAACCATTTGAAGAAATATAAAAAAGATAAAATGAATTATCACTTGTATTGGAGCAAAAATTTATTCCATAACCAAAATTGTTTATCCCTTCTTGCCATTTCAATTTCACACTTACTGAAAAATCCTTACTAAGGTCCAATCCATAATATAAGTTTGTAAAATAACTTGACTTTTCTTCTTTGTTAGTAAAAACAAATCTTCCGCCAGTTATTTTCTGTTCTAAACCTGTGGTATTGTATAAATACCAACCACTGGTGTTACTCGAAAAATCATCAAACAAAACATAATTATCATTGAAATTGAAATTCTCCGGACCAGCAGGCAATGCAATCGTTTTTTTCCGAACAACAGGCTTCTGCTCATCTATGGTTTCCTTTGGTGCAACTACTGGTTTTTGACTTGGCTTTGCAACAGGTTTTGAAGTTGGTTTTTGAACAGCTGGAGGCGTTGGCTTTTTAACGGTTGCAGGAAGCAATTGCGCTTCGGAAACATGCGTAAAAAATAATATGGAAAGTATGGAAATAAGTATTCTTTTCATGCCTGAGATCTTTTATTCAAGTTGAAACTTCAACTGATGAGATGGCTTGAAAATAACTTCAAATGAGCATTCTACATATACCCATTCATACTGAATATTGAAAAGGGGCTGATCAACTGAATGACCAACCCCTTTTCTGTGGCAAAATATTGCGATTATTTCAAACTAATCTTTGCTTGTTTCAGATCACGACTGTTTCCACCAACCATTACATCAAAATCACCAGACTCAGAAACAAACTTCAGGTCTGCATTCCAGAACCTCAGCATCTCTTCTGTCAGTTTAAAACCGACTTGTTTGGTTTCCCCAGCTTTCAATGTGATTTTCTGAAATCCTTTCAACTCTTTCATTGGAGGGGTAATGCTTCTCACTTTATCGCTGGTATACAACTGCACCACTTCCTCTCCATCATACATTCCTGTATTCTTAACTGAAACAGTTACATTGATGCTTCCGCCTTTCGCTAGACTGCTGCTGCTCAATACGATATCGCCATATTCAAAAGCAGAATATCCCAATCCATACCCAAATGGGAAAAGTGGTTCATTGGGTATATCCATATACTTGCTGCTAAATTTGTGATCCGGATTCTGTGGCCTGCCGGTATGTTTTTGTGAATAATACACCGGAATTTGTCCTACGCTGTACGGAAAACTCATCGACAATTTACCGGATGGATTTACTTTACCATACAACACCTCTGCAATGGCATTTCCTGCCTCAATACCTGCATGCCATACCTGTAAAATAGCGGATGCTCCATCTGCTACATCCGTCAACACCAATGGCCTTCCACTCATGTTAACCAACACAACCTGCTTGCCGGTTGCATACAATGCTTTCAATAAAATCTTTTGAGATGCTGGCAATGTGATATCACTTCTGCTGGCCGCTTCTCCACTCATTTCTGAAGCCTCACCTACAACTGCCACTACAATATCGGATGATTTTGCCAATGTCACTGCTTCATCAATGAGGGCTTGTGGACTTCTCTTATCAATCTCCACACGCAAGCCCAACGCATTTGCTCTGGAAGCCAAAGCAAGATCATCTGTAATGTTAGAGCCTTTTGCATAATCAACATTCGAAGGGCTTGCACTTACCCGTTGCATGGCTTCATACACAGGGATTGACATTTGAGGATCGGCGCTCACAGCCCATGTACCCAACATATTGCTTTTGTTATTCGCCAGATCTCCTACCAATGCAATTTTTGCATTGCGCTTAAGCGGCAATGCCTGGTTATCATTTTTCAACAACACAAATGATTTTGTAGCGATCTCTTTTGCAAACTGCCTGTTGGAGGCATTTAGAACGGTTTTAGCGGCCCTATCAGCATCCATATATCTGTAAGGATCTTCAAACAAACCAAGCTTGTATTTGGCTATCAATACATTCCTACAGGCATTGTCGATTTGAGCCAATGTGACTTTCTTCTCTTCGAGTGATTTTTTCAATGTCGTCAGATACCCTTCTCCTACCATATCCATATCCAGTCCTGCATTCAACGCCAATGCAGAAACCGCTTGAAGATTGCCCATTCCATGAGAAATCATTTCATTCACCGATGTATAATCACTCACCACCAAACCATTGAACTTCCATTGCTTTCTCAATAAATCGGTAAGCAGCCATTTATTTCCACTCGCTGGAACACCATCAATATCATTGAAAGAACTCATGATGGAAGCTGCACCTGCATCCACAGCAGCTTTATATGGAGGGAGATATTCGTTGTACATTTTAATCTTGCTCATGTCAACCGAATTGTAATCTCTGCCTGCCTCAGCTGCACCATACAATGCAAAATGCTTTACACATGCAATCAATGTATTCTTATCCTTCAATGAATTTCCTTGATACCCTTTCACCATGGCCGCAGCAATCTGAGATCCTAAAAAAGGATCTTCGCCTGACCCTTCTGCAACCCTTCCCCAGCGTGGATCACGGGCAATGTCCACCATCGGTGAAAAGGCCCAGTTCAATCCGTCTGCCGTTGCTTCATCCGCTGCTATCGCTGCGCTCTTCCTGATCAAGGCCGTATCCCAACTTGAACTGATTCCCAATGGAATGGGAAATATGGTTTTGTAACCATGGATGATATCCGATCCAAAAATCAATGGAATTTTCAAGCGTGATTGCTTCATCGCAATGTCTTGTGCCTGCCTGATTTTTTGAACACCTACAACGGCAAATAT
>CANFHO010000070.1 GCA_947447005.1 Chitinophagaceae bacterium | reverse complement strand
TGGAATTGAATCAATTTTAATTCTAGTTTTATCTTTAGTATTAATTTATTCACAAGTAATTTCTAATCAAATACAGCAGCTATTAAACTCTACCACTTGGATTGCTTTAGGATTTATTATCTTTTTTTCCGGAACTTTTTTTCTATTTATCTTATCGCAAAAGAACTTTAATAACAAATCTTTTTTAATTACTTACACTTATATTGTTGCAATTTTTAATTTAATTAAAAATTTATTTATTTCAATTGGAGTTATAAAAAAATTCAAATTTGAAATCATTTCAGTAAAAAAGTTTCAAAAAATATAAATGCCCCTCCTCCAAGCCATAGAATCATCTTCTAATGTTTCCTCAGTCCTGTTTTTAGGAACTATGGGGATGTTGGTGTTGGCTATTGGATTGGTTGTATTTATAGTTTTTCATCAGCGAAAAGTGATAAAATACCAGCAGCAGTTACAGCAGATGGAAGAAGAGCAGCAACAGATCCTACTGAATGCTTCCATCAGATGGCAGGAGGAAGAAAGACAACGTATTGCTGCCGATTTACATGATGATGCTGGTCCATTATTGGCTACTGCCAGGCTTTATTTGAATGAAAATCTTGTTCATCAGGAAATGGCAACCCAATTGCAAAGCATTTACAATGCAAAGCAAATCATAGACGATACCATTCAATTGATTCGTAATATTTCACATAGTTTAATGCCTCCAACCCTCAAGAATTTTGGTTTGGAGAGTGCGGTAAACGACCTTTTCCAGAAAATAAGTGGCTCTGGTGCAATCAATGCCAGTTGCCGATTCCATGATTATCGAGAACGTTTGATTGCACAACGAGAACTTTTGGTTTTCCGTGTTACCCAGGAGTTGGTAAACAATATCCTGAAACACAGCAATGCAAGCTTCATTCATCTTACACAGAACATAAGTGACGGTAATTTCTATATCCGAATCCATCATGATGGGAAGGGCATAACCCAGGCAGAACTTGAAAAAATGAATAGAACATCTGCTGGATTGGGACTGAAAAATATATTAAGTCGCATGCGTGTTCTTAACGGAAACGTGGTATTTGAAAAGGACAGTTCGCAAACATTTTATAAGACTACCCTGGAGCTGCCACTTTCCAATGATTCAATCAACTAATGGCTTATATTTGTACCCTCATCCCTACCCTATTATTTCAAACAATTCCCTTTTAAAGCTAACACCAATTTTCAACCAATGGATCAAATCAGGGTTGGCATTGCAGATGACCATAAGATTTTCCGTAAAGGGGTAATTCTCTCTTTGAGGCAATATACCAATTTGTCTTTTGTATTGGAAGCAGAAAATGGAGAGGAATTGATTGAAAAGTTGGCGGTTGAAAAGCCAGATGTTGTATTGATGGATTTGCGTATGCCCGGTAAAGATGGCATAGATACAACCAAGGAAGTCAGCAAAAAATTTCCAGACATCAAAATTCTCATTCTCACCATGTATGAAGATGAACGCTTTGTTTCTCATCTCATGGAAAATGGGGCCAATGGCTATTTGCTCAAAAATGCAGATCCGGTGGAAATCAAAAAAGCCATCATGGAAGTGATGGTTAGGGGTTATTACCTCAACAACTTTGTGAACCGCGTTCTTCTAAAAAAATCATCTTCAAAAAACAAGATCATCCCCTCTTTGAACAGTGAAATAGTATTGTCTGACAAAGAAAAGGAAGTGATTCAGTTGTTGTGTATGGAATATACAGCTTCGGAAATTGCAACAAAAATGGATATTTCTGCCAGAACAGTTGAATCAATCAAGGATAGACTGATGGAGCGTTTTGGCACAAAAAACACTGCCGGATTGGTGTTTTTTGCGGTTAAAAACAACCTGATTGATTAACATCGTAAGAGAATTGTAAAATTCCAGGCTCTTATACACCCTCCCTTATTTAGTTGTAAATTTGCAAAAAATCATCATGAGCAAGCACGGAAAAGTTTTGGTTGCAATGAGTGGCGGAATAGATAGTACTGTTGCTGCGCTGATGTTACATGAGCAGGGATATGAAGTAATTGGAATTACCATGAAAACCTGGGATTATGCCAGCTCAGGTGGTAGCAAAAAAGAGACTGGCTGCTGCAACATTGATTCATTCAATGATGCCCGTGCTGCTGCAGTCCATCATGGTTTCCCACATTACATATTGGATATTCGTGACGAATTTGGTGGTTTTGTAGTAGAAAATTTTATTGATGAATATCTGGCTGGTCGAACACCCAACCCTTGCGTGATGTGCAATACCCATATCAAATGGAGAGCATTGCTTAAAAGAGCTGATGCCCTTCAATGTGATTTTATCGCAACTGGTCATTATGCAAAATCCAGGGAGGAGAATGGCCGTTTCATCGTAAGCAAGGCAATTGATGAAACCAAAGACCAGAGCTATGTTTTATGGGGATTACAACAGGATTTGCTGAGTAGAACCATGCTTCCTTTAGGAGGATTCAGGAAAACTGAAATTCGTCAAATGGCGCATGACTTTGGATATCCTGAACTGGCTAAAAAGGCAGAAAGCTATGAGATTTGTTTTGTTCCCGACAATGATTATAGAGGTTTCTTAAAAAGAAATGTTGATGGATTGGAAACCCGTGTAAATGGTGGAAACTTCATAGACTCCACAGGTAAAATTTTAGGGAAACACAAGGGGTATCCATTTTATACAATAGGACAACGAAAAGGGCTAGACATCACCATGGGCAAACCCGTATTTGTTACAGCAATCGATCCTGAGAAGAATACAGTCACATTGGGAGAAGAGATGGAACTCCTGAAAAAGGAAATGATTGTTGGAAAGCTCAATTATATCAAATACCCTGGAATTGACGACGAATTTGAAGCAACGGTGAAAATAAGATACAAGGATGCTGGCACTACAGGAATGTTACATAATCACCCCAGCGGCATTCAGGTTTCATTTTATGAAGATGCAAAAGGAATTGCGCCTGGACAATCAGCTGTTTTTTATGAAGGAGAGGATGTAGTAGCCGGCGGAATCATTCAAAGAACATAGATTCCAAATCAGCAATAAAACATCGACTTTTTCGTTTTTTCTCTGAATGAAAGTATTCATATTAGATTGAAAATGAACTGCAAATACAAATCATGAAGACCCGATTAATACTTTTGGGGATAGTAGTTATGTTCATTGTTTCTTGTACCAAAGAAACAGAAACAATTCGTACAGAAAATATGCTTGAATATTACCCCATGGTAATAGGTAAATATATTACGTATAAACTCGATTCGACTGTCTATATAAATCTGGGTACTGTTAAAGCAGTTCACAGCTATCTTGTACAAGACAAAATAGATTCTTTGATATCAGATAACATGGGTCGGCCTTCTTATAAAATCCGAAGAACCATCAGAAACAATAACGATACAACCAAATGGAGTGATCTGACTTCATATCTTGTTACCATCGACAAAAATAAAATTGAGGTTGTTCAAGACAATCTGAGGTTCGTTAAAATGGTTGAACCTATTACAAATACCACAAGTTGGAATGGAAATAGCTTTATCAGCACTTCAAGTCTTCCAAATTTGGAATATTTGAACAATTGGAAGTATAGCTATGATCAGGTTAGAAGGCCTTTTACCGCAAATAATATTTCTTACACAGAGACCATTTCTGTTAATCAACAGAACGACACCTTGGGTATTCCAAAAGATAAAAGCCAGTATTTTGAGATCAATTATTCAAAAGAGGTGTTTGCTAAAAGTATTGGGCTTATATTCAAAGAATTCCATCATGAAGCCTGGCAACCTGCCAATGTTAATTCTCCAACTGGATATTACGAGGCAAACAGTTATGGCATCAAACTAACAATGATTAATAATAATTTCTAGCATGAGGCTCTTGATTGTTTCTATTTTTCTATGTCTCCATTTCAATTCTATTGCACAAAATAGCAGGTTTCTAATTGAGCTAAACGACAAGCAGAATTCCACATATTCTATTAAAAACCCAATTCAATTTTTGAGTCCAGCAAGCATTCAAAGAAAAATAAAATACAAAATTCAACTTGACAGTACAGACCTGCCTGTTTCTCCAGCATATTTGGATAGCATCAGATTGGCTGGAGCTGTAACTATTTTGAATACTTCAAAGTGGCTTAATCAGGTATTGATTAAAACCACCGATGCAAATGCACTTTCAAAAATCAGTAAATTCTCCTTTGTAAAAAAAACATCTGCAATTGCAAAGAAGGCAAATTCAATTGGTATTCCTGGTATTCAAGGTAGATTCAATCATGAAAAAAATTACACTAATAAGGCTGGTAATGCAACGCTGGCAAATATCCTCAATTATGGAAATAACTTACCTCAAATTGCATTGCATGAAGGTGAGTTCTTACACAACAAGGGGTTTATGGGTTCCGGAATGAAGATTGCAGTTTTGGATGCAGGTTTTTACCGATATCAAAATATTATTGCTTTTGATAGTGTTCGATTGAATAATCAAATTTTAGGCACATGGGACTATGTAGAAAATGGACCTTCTGTAAATGAAGATGATAGTCATGGCATGATGTGCCTTTCCATCATGGCAGGAAATCTTCCTGGATCTTATGTTGGAACTGCTCCAAAAGCAAATTATTATCTTTTTAGAACTGAAGATGTTGCATCTGAATACCCTGTTGAAGAGCAAAATTGGG
This sequence comes from Chitinophagaceae bacterium, assembly GCA_947447005.1. Classification (GTDB taxonomy): domain Bacteria; phylum Bacteroidota; class Bacteroidia; order Chitinophagales; family Chitinophagaceae; genus Pollutibacter. The sequence continues at coordinate 11,736 of CANFHO010000070.1, read as the reverse complement.
CTGCAGCTGCTGAAAGGGCAGATAGCCTCGGCGTTGATATAATCACTTCTTCCTTGGGATACAATCAATTTGATGATCCAACATTCAATCATCTATATGCTGATATGGATGGTACTAAAACCATTGTAAGCAGAGCAGCTGCTTTTGCAGTGAATAAGGGGATGATTGTTACAAACAGCGCTGGAAATGAAGGTGCAAGGCCCTGGAAATATATCATAGCCCCAGCAGATGTTGACAATGTACTTACCATAGGAGCCATCAATGTAAATAAACAAGTTCCTTCTTTCTCAAGTTATGGTCCTGCTGCCAACGGACGTGTTAAACCAGATGTTACATCAGTTGGTTGGAATACTGTAATAATTAATACAACAGGAGCGGTGGCAACTGGAAATGGCACTTCATTTTCAAATCCGAACATGGCTGGTTTGGTAACTTGCTTATGGCAAGCATTTCCTGAATTTACCAATCTGGAAATTTTAGATGCGATCAGAAAGAGTACTGATCACTATAATACGCCAGATATCAGAACAGGCTATGGAATTCCGAATATGCGACTTGCTTACAACAGTCTTGAAACGGAAAGATATATCAGAACGGCAAAGGGCATTTTAAAAAATGACTTTATAAAACTCTATCCCAATCCTATTCAGAACAATGCAACCATTCTGTATAAAGGACAAGTGAATGGAAAGCTTGCAATCAAATTAATTGGCAATGATGGGAAAACAATCAGGATAGAATCATTTGATTGCACTCAAGGGAGCTTTCACTATTTTTCACTGAATAACTTAAATATACTCAGTTCGGGTATGTATATATTGCAGTATGATGACGGAGTAAATAAAGGACTTATTCAGCTTCTAAAGTAAGTAGTGCTGCATACAGACAATCACCACCTTCTTCAAAATGACTGATGGATCCTGAACGAACTATTTTTAATCTAGAGTTAGCTAAGATATATTCTATCACATCTTCATTTTCTTCCTTAAATACAGAACAAGTTATATACAACAAGTATCCACCCTTTTTGACAAAAGGAATTATGTTCTTTGTGATTTTCATTTGCCGATCCTGATATTTCTTGATATCCTCTTCTTTGAAAACCCTTAACCACTCTGGATTTCGTCCCCAAGTTCCAGAACCAGTGCATGGTACATCTGCAACAATCAAATCAAATCCTTCTTTGGGAAATGTTTTTGATAAGCTGTGATGAACTGATTCAGTAAGATCTGCTTTAAATGTTTTGTCGGCTTTTATTCCAGCTTCATCAAACCTTGATTTTAACTGCTGCAAAATAGAATCTCGCATATCAGAAACATACAAGGTGAGTTTCTGATATTGATCTTTCAGCATGATGGACTTTCCCCCACTTGCAGCGCAGGCATCCCAAATAACAGGTTGCTCTCTTTTGAAAACAGGAAAATAGCGGGATGTTTGTTGAGATGAAAGATCTTGTATCACACCATCCTTATTCAATTTCAGAAATTGATCTATTTTGACTCCATTGGCAAAAGAATAACTTGTATCTGTTATCTTTTTATGCTCTACTCCAGCATTCTCTATTGCCTTGCTTACTGTTGATTCTTTTCCAGGCCTTACACGGAGGAATACAGATGATTTGCTGAAACATGCAGCTTTCATTTCATTGTGAGTCAATCCGTCGCTCAATGTAGTATGGGATGGGAATATGTGATTTTCATCAAAAGCGGGAAAATCGGATAAAACACATTCTATTTTTTGTTTGAATAAAAGCCCTATTTTATCTGACCACGATGGTTTTAGTGCTTCAATAAGTCCATTATCAATTGAATGTGTAAGGAAATAACCTACTAGAATTTGGTTGCTGATAATTTCTGATTCAAGTGATTTTCCAATACGCATATAGCAAAAGCAGAGTTCCGTAATGGTTCTTCGGTCACGAGATCCAAACTTAGGTTCTTGCTTAAAATACCTTTTCAAAAAATCAGTAAAGGGTTCCTGCCCATTGTAGTAGTTCAGGATTAATTCTGCTGTTCTTAAATATGAATGAATAAATCTGTTCATCATGTAACAGACTATAATTCTAGGAGTGATTTCACAGGATCTTTGCCAAAAAGCAACAATGAAGGATTCTCCAGTAATTCTTTTACCCGAACAAGGAATCCTACACTTTCTCTCCCATCGATGATACGATGATCATAGCTCAATGCCAGATACATCATAGGTCGAGCAACAATTTGTCCATTTATCACCACTGCCCTTTCTTCAATTTTATGCATCCCTAATATGGCAGACTGTGGAATATTGATGATTGGTGTGCTCATCAATGAGCCAAAAACACCCCCATTTGTAATGGTAAATGTTCCACCTTGCATCTCTTCCAAAGTGAGTTTATTATCCCTTGCTTTTCCAGCAAGTTCCACCACTTTCTTTTCAATATCAGACATAGAAAGACTTTCAGCATTGCGTATCACCGGCACAACCAATCCTTTGGGAGCAGAAACGGCGATGGAAATATCACAGTAATCATGATAAATTATTTCATCATTGCTGATGTAAGCATTTACGGCAGGCCATTCCTGCAATGCATATGCACAGGCCTTTGTAAAGAAACTCATGAATCCAAGATTCACACTATGTTTCTCTTTGAATTTATCTTTATACAGCGAGCGCACTTCCATTACCTTACTCATATCAACCTCATTGAAAGTGGTTAACATGGCTGTTGTATTCTTTGCCTCAACCAATCTTTTTGAAATGGTTTTGCGCAAAGAAGTCATCTTCTCTTTACGCTCTGTTCTATTGTTTAAAACAGTTCCTGTTTTGATTCCAGGATTGGTGAGTGCTTCAAGCACGTCTTGTTTCAATATTTTCCCTCCAGAACCTGAAGCAGATATTTTTTTGGCATCCACCTTTTTATCTGCAATCATTGCAGCAGCAACAGGGCTGGCTTTAACTTCTTGAGAAATTGAAGTAGATGGGGCGCTTTTGGTTTCCACTTGCTTTGGTTGATCAGCAACAGGTGCATCTGCCGGACGTGTAGCTGTTTCATCGATGGTGCAAACAAGATCCCCGATGGCCAATGTTTCTCCTTCCTGAACAATAATTTTAAGCAAACCTGATTGTTCAGCATTGATTTCAAAAGTTGCCTTCTCACTTTCTATTTCAGCCAAAACTTCATCCCTTTCAACCCACTGTCCGTCGCTTTTAAGCCATTTTGCAAGACTAACCTCACTGATGGACTCTCCTACTGTTGGTACTTTGATCTCAATCATATCACTTTTTTATAACCTTTAATTACTTAGATTTCAAATGCTTTATTAATCAACTCAGACTGCTCAGCAGCATGAACCTTGCTGAATCCGGTAGCAGTTGCAGCACTGGCTGGCCTGCTTACAATATCAATTGAAATTACTTGTAAATTCATTTTGATAAAGTATGCTGCGCCCATGTTCATTGGTTCTTCCTGAACCCATTTCCATTCAGCGTTCATGTATTTATTTTTCAATTCCACAAGTTGAGTTGTTGGAAGTGGATAAATCTGTTCAAGCCTTACAATGGCCATATCAGATCTCTCATTTTTTTGACGAAAATCAAGTAAATCAAAATAGATCTTACCAGAACAAAGCAAAACACGTTTTACATTGGTTGGATCAACTGTTATATCATCCAGCACCTCTTTGAAACCGCCATTGCAGAATTCACTGGCATTTGAATAAGATCCGGGATGTCTGAGATTTGCCTTGGGTGAAAAATTGATCAATGGTTTTCTGAAATTCCATGTCAACTGGCGACGAAGGGCATGAAAGAAGTTAGCAGATGTTGTAATATTGGTGATGACCATATTCAATTCTGCACACATTTGTAAAAATCGCTCCAATCTTGCACTGCTATGCTCAGGGCCTTGTCCTTCATAACCATGTGGCAACAACATTACTAAACCATTCATTCTGCCCCACTTTTGTTCTGCACTTGAGATGAACTGGTCTATCATGGTCTGAGCACCATTGGAAAAATCTCCGAATTGTGCTTCCCACAAAACCAATACATTGGGATTGGCCAAGGCATATCCATATTCAAAGCCAAGCACCCCATATTCACTCAACAATGAATTGTATATTCTGAATTTATTTCCTTGATCTGACTGATGCGATACCCTGTTATATTGTTCATCTGTTGCTTCATCGCGAATCACAGCATGACGATGACTGAATGTACCGCGCTTTACATCTTGTCCACTCATGCGCACCTCTTTGCCTTCGGTTAACAAACTGGCATATGCGAGCAATTCACCGGTTGCCCAATCAATTTTATTTTCATTTTTTAATAAATTGATTTTATCCTGAATCAGTTTATCAATTTTTTTAAGTGGCTTGAATCCATCTGGAAACTCCATCAAGCCATTGAATAAATCTTGAAATTGATCTGGGTGAATAAACGTATGAGGAGATTTTTCAAAATCTATCGTTGATGCTTTTTTGAGTGATTTCCAAACCAACTCCGGAGGTTGATAATGATATGGAAGTGGATTTTGTTTGACATCATCCAGCCTTTCTTGTAAATCAGACCAGAACTTCTTTTCCATTTCCTTTGCCAATTCTCTCAAAGGCTCACTATCATGTCTACTCAAATAATTCAAATAAACTTCCCTTGGGTTGGGATGTTTTTCAATGATTGAATATAGATGTGGTTGTGTAAATTTTGGATCATCGCCTTCATTATGCCCATGACGTCTGTAACATACCATATCTATAAACACATCACTATTGAACTGTTGTCTGTATCGGATGGCTATCTCCATGCATTTTACAACAGATTCAGGATCATCACCATTGACATGCAACACAGGCGCTTGAACCATGGCCGCAAGAGAAGTACAATAGTCTGAAGTTCTTGCATCTTCAAAATCTGTTGTAAAACCAATTTGATTATTGATTACAAAATGAATGGTTCCTCCAGTGGAGTACCCATCTAAACCAGACATTTGAAGAATTTCATAAACAATCCCTTGTCCTGCCACAGAGGCATCACCATGTATCAGGATAGGCAATATGGAATCATACTGACTATCATACATAACATCAGCCTTTGCCCTGGAAAAGCCTAAAACTACAGGATCAACCGCTTCAAGATGAGAAGGATTGGGCATTAATTTCAAGGAAATGGTTTTACCTGAAATGGTTTCCACTTCAGACCCAAAACCCAGATGGTATTTCACATCGCCACTTCCCATGGTTTGATCTGGCAAGGATTTGCCTTCAAATTCACTAAATATATTTTCATAGGTTTTACCCATGATATTGGCTAATACATTCAAACGGCCTCTGTGAGCCATGCCAATCACCACTTCCTTTACATCCAATTCACTGGCTGTATTGATCAAGGCATCCAACCCTGCAATGGTGGTTTCACCACCTTCTAAAGAAAACCTTTTTTGGCCAATATATTTTGTATGTAAAAACTTTTCAAAAATTACACCTTGATTGAGCTTTTCAAGAATCCGTTTTTTCTTTTCAAAGGAAAGAGGTTTTTGAAAATCAATTTCCATTTCAGTAGTCAGGAAATCAATTTTATCCTGATTGCTGATGTATTTAAATTCTATACCAACATGTCCGGCATAGCAACTTTCAAGATGAGACCTGATGGCTTTTAATGTAGAAGTACCAATGCCAATCAGGTTTCCGGCAAAAAAGGTTGAATTCAAATCAGCTTCAGATAAACCATAAAAAGCAAGATCTAGGTTTGCGTTGCGATCCTTTCTTTTTCTGATGGGGTTGGTATAAGCAATCAAATGGCCTTTATTTCTAAAGCCAAGAATCATACGGTAAACGCCCAATTCTTTTTTCCAATCTATTGCTCCTTCAGCAGGTAAAAGAGGGCTGACGCCCATTGAATTCATCGCAAAGTCGAATCCTTCAAAAAACTTCCTGAGATCAGGATCAATATTCTCTGGAGATTCGCTAAAATCCTTGTACAACTGCTCAATATAGGATGGATGCGAGGATGTTATATAGGTAAAATCCTTCATTTTGGGGTTTCTAAATTTATAAACGGGTGAAAGTTTCGCAAATATCGTTCATTTAAGGTTAAAACCTTATGAAAAATGAAATATTCGACATGATTTTTAATACATTGACAGCATATTTTTGGTTGATAACATGACGATGCTTACCTTTGCATCCCGATAAAAGAAAAATAAGAAAGGATGGCAAATCACAAGGCAACCAAAAAAGACGTTCGTCAAGTATCTAAACGCAGAGAGAGAAACCGTTACCAAGGAAAAACAACCCGTAACGCGATTCGCGATCTTCGCGCAACAACTGACGCTGCAGCAGCAAAGGAAAACCTTCCTGCCGTTTTGAGCAAGATCGATAAACTTGCCAAAAAGGGAGTTATCCACAAGAATAAGGCTGCTAACCTTAAGAGTTCGCTCACAAAGGCAGTGGCAAGCAAAGCCTAAGCTGAAATATATTTCAACATTTCACAAGAGAATATCCACGGGTATTCTCTTTTTTTATTCAATGGGTTGTAGTCCCTCCCCTATATCTTATCTTCGCAAGCATATATGACAGAAAAAATCATCATCCTCGATTTTGGCTCCCAGTATACCCAACTTATTGCCAGGGCTGTAAGAGAAGCCAATGTGTATTGTGAAATTATTCCATATCACAAGCCGGTTCAGTATAGCCCTGATTTAAAGGGTATCATTCTCTCTGGATCACCCTTTTCAGTAAACGACCCCAATGCTCCTGAGGTTGATATTCAGGAAATGGCTTCGAACAGACCATTGCTTGGCATCTGTTATGGGGCACAGCTTACTTCTAAATATTTTGGGGGAAGGGTTGAACGCTCTGAAAAAAGAGAATACGGTAGAGCCATCCTTCAGAAAAAGGAAGATGCTACCATTATGGATGATGTTCCTGAAAATTCTCAAGTGTGGATGAGTCATGGCGACTCAATACTTCAACTGCCTGCAAATGCAAAGGTATTGGCAACTACCAACTCAATTCCTGTAGCAGCCTTTCAAGTAGAAGAGGAACAACTGAATCATATCTATGGACTACAATTCCATCCGGAAGTATATCATTCAGAATTTGGTAAAAAAATTATTCAAAACTACCTATATAAAGTATGTAAATGCACAGGTGATTGGACACCTGCACATTTTATTACTGATACAGTGGCAGCACTCAAAGAACAGATAGGTGATAAAAAAGTAGTGATGGCATTGAGTGGTGGTGTAGACTCAACTGTTGCTGCTACACTTATTCATAAAGCCATTGGGAAAAATCTTTTTGGCATTTTTGTTGACAATGGGGTTTTAAGAAAAGATGAATTTGAACAAGTAATTAAAACGTATGAGGTGCTGGACCTCAATGTAAAAGGTGTAGACGCAAAACAAACTTTCTATGATGTACTTGCTGGGAAAACCAATCCAGAAGACAAAAGAAAGGCCATTGGTAAAACATTTATCGATGTATTTGACAAAGAATCTCACCTGCTTACAGATATTTCGTTTTTAGGTCAGGGTACCATTTATCCTGATGTCATTGAAAGTGTTTCTGTACATGGCCCTTCAGTTACGATCAAATCACACCACAATGTAGGTGGTCTTCCGGAAACCATGAAACTTAGCCTGGTAGAACCTTTGAGATTCCTTTTCAAAGATGAAGTAAGAAAAGTTGGCTTGGAACTAGGAATACCTCACGAATTGTTATTCAGGCACCCTTTTCCTGGACCTGGTCTTGCAATTCGAATTTTGGGAGAAATAACCGAAGACAAGGTAAAATTGCTTCAAGCCGCAGATGATATATATGTCAAAGGACTTAAGAAACACGGATTGTACGACAAAGTGTGGCAAGCAGGAGCCATATTACTTCCAGTGAAATCTGTTGGTGTAATGGGAGATGAACGCACATATGAATTTACAGTAGCCTTGAGAGCTGTAACATCAGTAGATGGCATGACGGCAGATTGGGCACATCTTCCTTATGAGTTCCTTGGTGAGATTTCAAATGAGATAATCAATCAGGTCCGAGGCATAAACAGGGTTGTTTATGATATATCAAGTAAGCCCCCTGCTACCATTGAGTGGGAATAAATCGGTACATTCATGATATGAAAAAAGCCCTACTCTTCTGTTTTTTAAGTTTGAGCATGCTGCAATATACTGTAGCACAAAAACAAAAACAGCTAAGAGTAGGGCTTTTTGTTTCGTTATATCTCGATGCTAATTTTTCACAGAGTGGAGAACTTATCAACCCCACAACTTTCCCCAAACAATCTGTATCGGGATTGGAATTCTACGAAGGAAGCACATTGGCAATAGATTCCCTTGTACGTGCTGGCATTCATATAAAACTTGAAGTCTTTGATCTTCAAAGTAAAAACGGAAATCTATCCTTATTAAAAGAAAAAAATACATTTGATTCGCTTGATTTGGTTATTTGTCAACCTACTGGTACTACTTTTTTACAACTGGTTGAAATGTGTAAATCAAAAAAAATCCCACTCATCAATGCTACCTATCCAAATGATGGAGGAATTAAGGCATCACCCAATGTGTATATAGTAAACCCTAAGTTCAATTCCCACTTGCAAATCATGTACAATCAAATTGTAAAAAGGTGGAAAGACAGTAATATCATTTGGTACAGAAGAAAAAATGACAATGACGAGCGAATTCAATCCATTTTCAATCAATTCAATTCTTCCCCAACACAGGGAATTAAATTTAAAATGGCTGTACTTAATCAATTTTTTAACAATACAGATCTACAACAGTTTATAGACACCACCAGGAATAACATTTTGATTGCAGGAAGCTTGGATGATGATTTCATAAAACAGTTTATCAATGCAATTGGATCCATTGAAAATAAAAACAGAATTCAAATTTGCGGAATGCCAAATTGGGAAAACAACAAAGACATACAAAATAAAACAATTTCAAATATTCCAATCTTCTATACTTCTGGTTTTAACATCCCATTGAACCATACATGGGCAGCGAGCTTTGAAGAAACATTTAAAAACACTACTGGTGTGAAAAATGCTATAAATGCATACAGGGGATATGAAACAACTTTTTACTTTGTTCAACTTTTAAACAAATATGGGAAAATATTTCCCATTCAATTTGATGAGCCTGCGTTTAAAGTGATGACTGATTTTGATTTCAAAGCAATCAAATGGAATAGTTTGGAATCTGACCCTGATTACTTTGAAAACAAACGAATCTACTTTTTAAGAAGATTAAACAATGTAGTTACAGTACAATAAAAAAGCCGACAAAAGTCGGCTTTTTCAATGTTGTAAAGACCAGGATCAATCAATCCAATCAGCAATAAATATATTGGTATCGCGGGTGCCACCATTGTTTCGGTTTGAACAAAAGACAATTTTCTTTCCATCTGCACTAAACATTGGAAATGCATCAAAACCTTTGTCGCGACTAATCTTTTTCAATCCTGAACCATCTTCATTCATGGTATATAAATTAAAAGGGAAACCTCTTTTATATTCATGATTTGATGCAAATATGATGTGTTTATTATCTGGCATATAAGCAGGCGCCCAATTGGCCTGACCAAAATTGCTAACCTGCCTTGCATTTGACCCATCTGCATTAGACACCCAAACTTCCATATTAGTAGGCGCTACAAGGTTCTCTTTTAAGAGTTCCTTATATTCTTTTATTTCAGTTTCTGTTTTGGGTCTTGAGGCACGCCAAATAATTTTATTTCCATCAGGACTGAACCAAGCACCACCATCATATCCGATTTGATTTGTAATTCTCTTTGTTTTACCGGATTTCAAATCCATGATATAGAGATCAATATCACCATCACGTGTTGATGTAAACAAAAGGGTTTTACCATCAGGCGAAAGCGTTCCCTCTGCATCATATCCTGGAGTATTGGTCAATTGTTTTATGATTTTTCCATTGAGGTCTGCTAAAAAAATATCATATGAATCATACAAAGGCCAGATGTATTTATTTCCATATTTTGATCTGTCTGGCACTGGCGGACACTCTTCACCACCCAAATGAGTAGAGGCATAAATGATATGCTTCCCATCTTTTGTAAATGCTGCACATGTTGTCCTTCCCTTTCCGGAACTGATCATTTTCGGTTCAAATTTTTCAGAGGGAGAAGCAGGCACTTTTGCAATAAAGATTTGATCACAGGCTAGATTTTCTTTTGGATTGGTCTTTTGGAACACCAGCCACTTTCCATCAAAACTGAAATAGGCTTCAGCATTATCTCCTCCAAAAGTTAACTGTCGAAGGTTCTTGAAATGAATTTCTTCAGGATAATGTAGGGTGTCGGCAGCAGGAAGATGAGATTGTGCAAACACAGATAAAGTAAGAAAAGAGAAGCAAAATGATAGTAAATAGGCCTTTGTGGTAAATATATACTTCATAAAATGATTATCAGGAAGCAAATTTAACCAAATTATTAGGGCTGATTATCATATAATTGTAATAAAAAGAGATAGAACGTGAAATATTCAAACTTCAAACTGAACGTATTGCTTTTTTTGTCTTTGATAATGATTTTCTCAATGGTAGGGTGCTCAAATCAGGACGAAAAGAAAGATCAACCTATTCTCACAGAAAATAAATTAGACGCTTCTGAACAAATGGATGCAAATAAACAAATTCAATCTCTTGAAGACTCCTTACTTAGATCTCCTTCAAACATTGAGTTCCTCAATGAGATTTGCTATTTATATGCAAGTAAAAATGATATACGTTGTCTGACATATGCTGACAAGATGATTTCCTTAACAAAGGTTGAAAAAGCTGTATCAATGGGGCACTATAACAAAGGGATTTATTATTCAAACACAGATAAATCAGATTTGGCTATGGCAGAATTCAGCAAAGCAATTGAAGAAGATTATAGAAATACAGATGCATATATTGAAAAAGCCATCTTACTGCATGATCAAAAAAGATATGATGAATCTTTTTCTTTATTGGAAAAAGCAAGTATCGTAGATAAATATATAGCCACCTTATACTTTTGGATGGCAAAAAACAAGCAGGCATTAGGAAAAACAGAAGAAGCGCTTTACTATTATCAACAAGCCTTAGAATTAAAACCCTCGAAAGATGAGACATTTGAATCAGCTGAAATGATCAAAAAGCTAAAGAAATAATTTAATTAACTTTGCATTACCAAAAACAAAAAGATGCCGATCATAGCCCCTTCTTTGCTTGCAGCTGATTTTCTTCACTTACAGGATGCCTGCGAAATGTTCAATCTTTCTGAAGCGGAATGGCTGCATTTAGATGTTATGGATGGCCGTTTTGTTCCAAATATCAGTTTTGGTATGCCTGTTATATCTGCAGTCAGGAAGGCTACCCAGAAAATATGTGATGTGCATTTAATGATTGAAGAACCTGAAAAATATACAGAAACCTTCAAAAAAATGGGTGCAGATATCCTAACGGTTCATGCCGAAGCATGCAGACATCTTCACAGGAATCTTCAACAGATCAAATCCTTGGATATGAAAGCAGGTATTGCTCTCAACCCTCATACCCCCATTTCCAGCATTGAAGAAGTACTTGAAATGGCTGATCTGGTTTGTATCATGACTGTAAATCCGGGGTTTGGTGGACAAAAATTTATCCCTTCCATGCTTAAAAAAATAGCATCCCTTAAAGAAATCATTCTAAAAAACGGATATCAAACACTTATTGAGATTGATGGAGGTGTTACAGTTGACAATGCCCCTGACATT
>CANFHO010000069.1 GCA_947447005.1 Chitinophagaceae bacterium | reverse complement strand
CCATTCATTTGCAAATTAAGACTTGAATTCAAAACTGCATCTTGCCTGTTTCCAAATGACAATGATCTTCCAAGGCTCCCATTGGAAGAGATTTTTCCGAAATCAAACGGTTTGGGTATGTCCTTTGGACCCATCACTTTTTCTTTCTGAATCAAAAACTTATACATTACAGTATCAAAAGAAATTCTGTTAGTAGATTTTGAAAAAGAAATTGGGAACACTCTATATTGAATTAAGAATTCTATGAGTGGTGGTTTATGTAACCAATAAAGTGTAGATGTAATTTCATCTAAACGATATAAAGAATCAGCAACACCAACTATTTTGAAAGAACCAGGAACAATGCTGAGGCTATCAATTCTCTGAGAAATCGACTTATAAGAAATCTTTTTATTTCTGAAGTTTGAAACAGATTGCGCATTCAACGTGAATGAGATAGAGATGAAGAATGATAATATGGCAATTCTCAGAATCAACTATGAAAACTGGTTTGTTTTATTAAAATTAAAGATGATTCAAGTCTAATCCTAATTGCTTTGAAACTACCAAAAACAAAAAATGCGCCATCATGGCGCATTTTCTTATAGAATATGTTGCTTTTAATCACCTGAAAGGCTTGCACCGAGATATTCCCTGTTAAGTCTTGCTATATTTACAACAGATATCCCTTTAGGACATTCTGCTTCACAAGCATAAGTATTTGTACAGCTACCAAAACCTTCCTTATCCATTTGCGCAATCATATTCACAACACGTTGTTTCTTTTCAGGTTTACCTTGTGGTAATAATGAAAGATGCGAAACTTTTGCTGAAAGGAATAGCATGGCGGAAGCATTTTTACAAGCTGCAACACAAGCACCACAACCAATACACGCTGCAGCCGCAAATGCTTCATCAGCCATATCTTTGTCAATTGGCAATGAATTTCCATCAACTGCATTACCTGTGTTCACGGATATGAAGCCACCAGATTGAATGATCCTGTCAAAAGCTCCTCTGTTTACAGCCAAGTCTTTCACCACTGGGAAAGCGTTAGCTCTGAAGGGCTCAATAGTAATCATATCTCCATCTTTGAAGGCTCTCATGTGGAGCTGACAAGTTGTGGTTTCTTCCCAGGGCCCATGAGGTCTGCCATTAATAACCATTGAACACATACCACAGATACCTTCACGACAATCATGGTCAAAAGCAATTGGGTCTCCACCATCTGTAATGAGTTTTTCATTCAAAACATCAATCATTTCAAGAAATGACATTTCAGATGAGATATTATTTACAGGATATGATTCAAAACGTCCTGCATCTTTATTATTTCTTTGACGCCAAACTTTCAGCGTAAGATTCATTGTATAGTGCTGCATATTCAGTTGTCTTTATTGAGTGAAATATTATTTATAACTACGTTGACTTGGCTTAACAATTTCATATTTAAGTTCTTCCTTGTGAAGGACCCAATCGCTTACTCCTTTGTTTTCCCAAGCTGCCACATACATGTAGTTTTCATCATCACGAAGTGCCTCGCCATCTGGAGTTTGGAACTCTTCGCGGAAATGTCCACCACAGCTTTCATTCCTTTCCAATGCATCAAGACACATTAATTCACCCAATTCTATGAAGTCGGCAACACGACCAGCTTTATCCAATTCAGGATTAAATTCATTGATTTCACCAGGGATTCTAACATCTGACCAGAATTCTTCACGTAGTGCCCTTACCTCAGCAATTGCTTGTTTAAGTCCTTCTTCATTTCGTGCCATACCACATTTATCCCAAATGATTTTACCGAGTCGTTTATGAAAACTCTCAACAGTTTGCTTTCCTTTGATGGACATCAATTTGTTGATTCTTTCGGTTGCTTTATTTTCAGCTTCAACAAATGCAGGATGATCTGTTGGAATATTTGAAGTACGGATATCATCAGCCAGATAATTACCCAATGTATATGGAATAACGAAATATCCATCTGCCAAACCTTGCATTAAAGCAGAAGCACCCAATCTGTTTGCCCCATGTTCACTAAAATTGGCTTCTCCAAGTGCATATAAACCATCTATGGTTGTCTTGAGTTCATAATCCACCCAAAGCCCTCCCATGGTATAGTGAACCGCAGGATAAATGCGCATTGGAACTTCATAAGGGTTTTCACCTGTGATCTTTTCATACATATTGAAAAGATTACCATATTTCTCTTTAACAACTTCCTTGCCGAGATTGGTGATGGCTTCCGCAGAAATATTTCCAAGATTTCTTTTGCTTACTTCCGCTTTTCCATAACGTTGAATAGCAGCTGCATAATCCAGGTATACCGCTTGTTTTGAAGAACCAACTCCATAACCAGCATCGCAACGTTCTTTTGCAGCCCTGGATGCTACGTCTCTAGGAACCAGATTACCAAATGCAGGGTATCTTCTTTCGAGATAATAATCTCTCTCTTCTTCAGGGATTTCGTTTGGTTTTCTATTGTCTCCCTGTTTAGCAGGTACCCAAATTCTACCATCGTTACGAAGCGACTCTGACATCAGGGTAAGCTTTGATTGATGATCACCAGAAACAGGGATACAAGTTGGATGTATTTGAGTGAAGCAAGGATTAGCAAAATAAGCACCTTGTTTATGTGCTTTCCAGGCGGCAGTTACATTTGAACCCATTGCGTTGGTTGAGAGGTAGAATACATTACCATAACCTCCAGTGCAAAGCAAAACAGCATGTCCAAAATGTCTTTCCAACTCACCAGTTTCAAGGTTTCTTGCGATGATTCCTCTTGCCTTTCCATCAATGATTACAAGTTCAATCATTTCATGGCGCGTAAATTGCTCAACTGTTCCAAGCGCAACCTGTCTTTCCATAGCCTGGTATGCACCTATTAAAAGTTGTTGACCAGTTTGCCCTGCAGCGTAAAAAGTTCTTTGAACCTGGGTACCTCCAAAAGAACGGTTACTGAGCAATCCTCCATATTCTCTTGCAAAAGGAACACCCTGAGCAACACATTGATCAATGATACTTGTGCTCACTTCAGCAAGCCTGTGTACATTTCCTTCACGTGCACGATAGTCGCCACCTTTTATGGTATCATAAAAAAGTCTATAGACAGAGTCACCATCATTTTGATAATTTTTAGCAGCATTGATACCACCTTGTGCAGCAATACTGTGTGCTCTACGAGGAGAGTCTTGAAAACAGAAGGCTTTTACCTTATATCCCATTTCACCAAGACTAGCTGCAGCAGAAGCTCCTGCCAATCCTGTTCCTACCACGATAACTTCCAATTTCCTTTTATTGGCAGGATTCACCAATTTTACGGTGCCTTTATATTTGGTCCATTTTTCATGAACAGGACCTACAGGTATTTTAGAATCAAGCATATTGTTGATTTTTATTTCTATGTTAGAAAAGCAATGTTAATGAACCAGCATCAAGGGACAAGCCGAAGTGCAAACAAATTGGCATGAGTGCAAAAATCAATGGAATGATGATTGCAAATGCCGCACCTACGTTTTTTATAACAGGCATATAGTTTTTATGAGCCCATCCAAATGTTTGAGCAGCACTTTGAATACCATGAAGCAAATGCCATGACAAAGAGAAACATCCAATTAAATAGAGTACAACCACCCAGCTTTGAGCAAATACATCTTGCATTTGACCATATAAATTGTGGTAAGTCTTGCCATCGTATTCAACTTCTGTAAGTCCACCAAAACGTGATGGAACCCAGAAATGG
This sequence comes from Chitinophagaceae bacterium, assembly GCA_947447005.1. GTDB lineage: Bacteria > Bacteroidota > Bacteroidia > Chitinophagales > Chitinophagaceae > Pollutibacter. The sequence continues at coordinate 13,177 of CANFHO010000069.1, read as the reverse complement.
ATGAGATGAACAATCAGAAAAAGGAGAATCAATGTACCCAAAAGTGCCATAGATCTTGAATACCATTTTGAGGTAACATTTCCGGATGAAACTGCATATTTTACAGATCGTTTGCTTCTATTTTGCAATTCAAGCTTATAGCCCTGAACTATATGCAAAATAAAACCAAGGAAAAGTCCAATTTCAGTTACCCTGATTAAAAGATTTGTACCCATGAAATGTGCAGCACGATTAAAGTTCTCTTCCGGATTAGAGAAAAAAACATTTGCATTCACATAGCAGTGTACTAAAAGAAAGATGATAAGAAAAAGACCGGTCAAAGCCATGGTTATTTTCTTGCCGATGGAAGAAGCAAATAATTGACTCCAATTCATAATATGGATTTTCTCAATTTTAAAAATTTCACAAATTTAACACCTTAAATGCATAATACGTAAGATTGTTTAAGTCCATTTTAAATAAAAGGTCAAATAAACATCCATTTTTTTCGCAAACGATTGCGCACTAACTTGAAAGTCGTTGTAATATAAAATTGTCAACCAAAGTATAAAGATTCATTGGGGTAAATGTTCTCCATTGTGGTAGATCCATCATTTCGAGATATTTCCCCAACCTGACCTTTTGCATATCATATCTGGATTGTTCAGGTAAATTCAACAAAACAATCCAACCATTTTCATCAGATACATCTTCATACCACTCTTCATAGTAACTATCATCACTGGAATGAAAATTGAGAACATTTTCACCTATAAGAATATATTTATAAACCCCTTTAGAAATCATTGTGTCAATTAGATCCCTTTTGAGCGTCATAATATCATTTTCAATGGCATCGTTCCACTCTCCAATAAGCTCTATGATGGCATAACCTAGCTCATAATCAGTAAAAAGTAATTTCAAATAAAGTGTAGAAGATCCAAAATCATCCCATTGGGGATGAATATAATAATTGTATACTGTCTGAGTAAATTGAAATTCAGAGTATGTCTGACCAAAAAATGGGGAGTTTGGATCTTCTTCAGCAGCATATAAATGACGCCAGTTAAAATATGGTTCTAACAAATGCATAGTTATTCCTTCAAAGATTCAAGGGCCGCTTTAACAGTACCATTTTCCAACAGAATTTCTTTTGCTTTAGTATAATCGGGAATACCGGAAACACTCATCAACATTTTTACACCGCGGTCAATCAACTTATCATTCGTGAGCTGCATGTTAACCATTTTATTGTCTTCTACCCTACCCAATTTGATCATTACTGCCGTTGAAATCATATTTAAAACCAGTTTTTGAGCAGTCCCGCTCTTCATTCTGGTACTTCCAGTAACAAATTCAGGTCCAACCACTACTTCAACAGGATAATCGGCAGCAATTGCAACAGGAGAATCTGAATTACATGATATGGAACCAGTCAAAATACCATTTTCACGACATTTATTAAGCCCCCCTATTACATAAGGTGTTGTACCACTTGCAGCTATGCCAATAACTGAATCATTTTGACGAATATTGAACTCCAAAAGATCTTTCCATGCCTGCTCAGGGTCGTCTTCTGCAAATTCAACCGCATTGAACATAGCATTTTTTCCACCTGCTATGATACCAATTACCAATCCATGAGGCACACCAAATGTTGGAGGGCATTCACTTGCATCCACAATACCCAAACGTCCACTGGTACCGGCACCAATATAAAACAACCTTCCACCAGAAATCATTCTTTCAGATATGGCATCAATCAATGCTGCTACCTGTGGCAATGCTTTTGATACTGCAACTGGAACAGTTTGATCTTCCTGGTTCATATTAAAAACCAATTCAGAAACAGACATGGTTTCCAAATGTCGGTAGGAAGAATCTTTTTCTGTTGTTCTTGAAAATGTAGACATCTTATTATTTTCTATGAAACTTTATCAAACCTTCCATTGGATTTTTCAAAATCACTCCTCGATTCATTCCATAATCAACACAAAGTTCGTCAATTTTATCTTTAAAGAAATAAGCAATACTACCCACAAAATGAAATGGGGTATCAATTGTTCTTTTATAATGAACCAAATGATTTTCAAAGAAATCCCTAAGGCCGTCTTCTATGATATTTTCAATGATATAATGGCCGCGATGGGCAGAAAGGAACTTGGTAAACCCTGCTAAATATCTATTTGCCAAAGGTTCTTTATAAACTTTATGTAAGATTTCAGTTTTATTGGTATTAAATGTCTTCAAAAAAGCCTCCATTAACTCTTTGTCAAAGGTTTCATATAAAAAATGCTGCAACACCTTTTTACCCAAATAGGCACCACTACCTTCATCACCCAGCACATAACCCAAACCAGGAGAATTATGCAAGATTGTTTTACCGCTAAATAAGCATGAGTTTGAGCCCGTACCTAAAATACATGCAATTCCCTTTTCATTGCCACAGACAGATCTGGCTGCGCCGAGCAAATCATGTGTTACATGCACCTTTTTTACAAGAATTGAAGAAATGAGTGCTTTTTTAACAATTTCAGCTTTGGGCTTTGTATAACAACCAGTTCCGTAATAATAAACAGAATCAATTTCTTTTTTAAGGATGGTACGAGGAATCTCGGTTTTGATAATCGTTTCGATTTGCTTTTGATCCATATGATATGGACTGATTCCACTTGTAAAGAAAGAAGGAGATTTTCTTGCTCCAACCAAACACCATTCCGTTTTTGTGGCCCCACTATCAGCAATAAGTATAATTTCAGACATAATTCAAGTTATTTCAGGAACTTTGCACTTTATCACTCAATATTTTCATGAACAATAAGAAAATTCAAATCGCATTACCTGTATTTTTTGCCATCGCAGTGATACTAGGCATGTTTATAGGCTACAAATTACATAGCAATATGCCAATTTCGAAAAGTTTTTTCGGAGAAGGCAATAGAAACAAGATTGATGAAGTCATGGAGTTAGTCAGACAACGCTATGTTGATGATATTGGATTGGATACTACTGCAGATAAAGCAATAGAACATATACTGCTTGACCTTGACCCTCATTCAGTGTATATCCCCACATCTTCTTTGAAAGAAGTGAATGAAGATTTAGAAGGTAAATTTGAAGGAATTGGTATTGAATTCAATGTTTTCAATGATACTGTACATGTTTTATCTGTATTGAACAATGGGCCTGCCTTTAAAGCAGGAATCAAGATAGGCGACAAAATTATTTCAGTAAATGACTCTTTGGCAATAGGCAAGATCAACACAGATAAATTTAAAAGTTGGGTAAAAGGTCCTGGAGGCTCTTCTGTAAGAATTGCACTTGAAAGAGATCATTCCATATTTACAAAGAATATTATAAGAGGAGTAATTCCCATCTATGCTATTGATGCTGCCTACATGATAGACAAAGAAAAAGGATATATCAAATTAAACAGATTTTCTGGGTCTGCTTATGAAGAATTCATGCAAGCACTTGAAAAATTAAAAAACCAAGGTTTGAAAAAACTTGTTTTAGATTTAAAAGACAATGGTGGTGGCATCTTGGATGAGGCTGTAAACATTGCAGATGAATTTATTGCAGGAAACCAATTGATTGTATATACAGAGGGTAAACATCAGCCTAGAAGAGATTATTTATCGAAGCGACCTGGATTATTTGAAGAAGGAGAACTCATTATTCTAATGAATGAGAATTCTGCCTCAGCAAGTGAAGTACTGGCAGGAGCATTACAAGATCTGGATAGAGCAAAGATAATTGGACGCAGAAGCTTTGGCAAAGGATTGGTTCAAGAACAATACTCATTAAGCGATGGTTCGGCATTGCGACTTACTGTAGCAAGATATTTCACTCCACTTGGGAGAAGTATTCAAAAATCCTATCAAAATGGAACTGAAGCGTACAAAGAAGAGATTATAAATAGAATGCATCATTTGAATGACCCAAATGCTGACTCTCTATTAGAAAAAGGGTCCAAAAAATATAAAACAGCAAAAGGTAAAATTTTATTCGGCGGTGGTGGCATTTGGCCAGATGAGATAATACCAATGGTAACTTCATTTGCTGATACATCCATAAACAAGCTATACACAAATAATATCATAGGCAATTTTGCGTATAGGTTATTTCTTCAAGAAAAAAATAAATTAGAATCTTTCAAAAGTGCAGAAGAATTCAACAAAGAATTCAATATTTCTAGTGATTCTTTTATGAACCTTATCCGTTTTGCTAAGGAAAATGGCTCTACAGAAATTGTATTGAACAACGAAGCCAAATCTTTTGTTGCCCTAAGGATTAAAGCACTTATTGCCAGAATAATATGGAATGACGAAGGATATTTTAAAGTATTGAATGGGGCTGATAAATTTTTTATTGTTGCCAATTCCAAGCCCAATAATTAATCCTTCTTTTTTATAATATAAATAATTGAACTACATTTTTCATTGTTGAAAATTGTAGAGATATTTGAAATGAAGCCAACCCATATGGCGCTGAGTAATTGCATGCGTCCGTTTGCATATTTCTCACTTAACAGGCTTACATAGAAAGCATCGAACCACATTGGCTTAATACACTCTACTTCCAACCCAAGGCGATTCATTAAAGTACGCATGGCAAGTGGGGAGAAATGATACAAATGTCTTGGTACATCATATGCAGCCCATGTTTGGTCATATATCTGAGCATCCCTGGATGTATAATTGGGAACGGCAATCACCATTTTACCACCAGATTTGAGTGCATTTTTTAGCATTAACAAGGTATCATCCAACTCATGAACATGCTCTAAAACATGCCACAAGGAAATCACATCAAAATGGGCACTTTTAAAATTGCTTATTTCATCGGTATTTCTTATTTCAATGTGCGTTAAGGCTGCTGCCTTTGCACTTGCACCAGGATCTGGTTCAATACCATCAACCTTCCAACCATTGTTAGACATTTCATATAGAAAAGCACCTGTTCCACAACCATAGTCCAAAATATTTCCTGATGACAATCCAGAAATTTTTTCGATAAGTTTCCGTTTGTTTTTAAGTGCAAATGACCTAACTAGTTGGTATGTAACGTTAAAAAGACCTTTTTTGCTATCGGTATGAGAAATATAATTTTCAGATTGATAATACCTTCCTATGGAAGTTTTTTCTGGAATATGCTGCGTAAAACGAAAAGTACATAATGAACATTCATATACATCGAAAGATTCCCCTGAAACGGAGTGATCCTTTATAGATTTATAAAATGTTATTTTTTTGCTTAGGCATGCAGGACATTGACTATGTTCTATCATGATACAAAGTTAATGTTTGATATATGTTTCTTGAGGTGTTGAAAGAATAAGTTTTTCGGTACGATATTGAAAAATAGTGAAACTCCCTTTTGTAAAACGATAAAAAAGACACAACGCAGCAATTAACAAAAGATATAAAAAAGATTTTTTCCAAAATGATAATCCTACACTACGATTTTGATCTTCAAAATAGGCTTCCATTTGTACATTTGAATGCTCATTATCACCTACCAATACATTATGTTCTATCTTTTCACGTAAAACATGTTTGTAGGAAATGGGTTGAAATAAACCAATTGTTTTAACTCGCTCTTGAAAAACATACAAATCTTCAGATAATCTTGTAAATGTTCCTAAACCAGCCCATTCCAATTTTCCTTCTGCCTGAACATGTGATTTGATATCTTTTGCAAAGTGGTGAAAAGAAGTCTCTAAGTCTTCAGAAATCAAATGATTTCTTTCAAGAAATTTTACAAAGGCAGAAGTCAAGGTTCCGGCTGTATTTCTAAATTTTATGATATAATCGGACGGATAATATGTTTTTTGGGCAAAATCATTTCTTGAATTACTTCTAATAATTTCAAGATTCCCAAACCCAGGAATAGACACTGATCCATTTAAGATCAGATACTTATAAATCAAAGCGGGCAAGGAATTAGCTTGCATTATTTTTTATTTAAAAATGAATATTTTACACCTCCTACCAAATTGAAACCATAACTTTCATATTGGTACCAACGTTGATAATGTGCATTGGCAATATTATTCAAATCAAGCCAAATGGCCCATTTTTTAGTCAATTTAAAATCCACACCAGTGTTCACATCCACTGCACCTGCTAAATTAAAATCAGGCCTTCCTACTATAGATGCTGCGGCCCCTTTCCATAAACCTGCTGTTAATTTGAATTTGAGACGATTGAATGGCTTCCATTCAAGGGCATTATTCAATTGAAAAGAAATAAGTCCATACGGCTTCTGATATGTTTTTTGTCCTCCAAAAAAATATGTTTCCAAATCAGACCTGAATGATACCTGATCAGAAAAAACATATTCAAGTTGTGCATTTACATTTACAGCACCAATAGAAGACTCATACAAAACGACAAAATCTTTGCCCAATGAACCATAATTACGATAAAGAGGAAGATTTTTGAATATTGAATACCCCGCATTTAATTTAAACTGAAGTCCCTTGTTGTTTAACCATGAAAAACCCAATAAATAATCCATTTGTTTCATGGAAGTAATACTGTCTGGAGCATTGATAAATGGATTACTATTGGACAAATATTTTAGTGAATTAAACGCAACAGTTCCTTTTGCAGTCAAATGAATCCAAAGATCTGAATCTGGAACCTTGGTTCGAAAATTGATATCCGGCAAAAAAGAAGTCTTACCTTTTTCAACGACAGGTCTAACACCTGCGTTTAAATTGATCTTTTCGGAAGCAAACCCAAGTCCAATAGGTAATTGGAACATGGATAAATTTTTTGTGAGACCTACATTTTTCTTATAAAAGTTAAAACTTATAGACGGATCAAAATAAAAATTAACCTTGGAGTTGAGTAAATGCGAAAACGGAAAATCAACATTCAAATTAGTTTCTTCAGCCAAATGATTGCTCAAGAAATGATCTACCATTACGCTAGGCTCCAAGCTACCACCATTTTCTTCTCCAAATAATTGTTGAAAGGAAAATCCTGCATGTATATCTTGCATGTCACGGGTTATTTCAGGAACAGACAAATTAATGGTTTGATGATCATATCCATATTGCCTGTATTTATTTAAATCAAAACCTAAATCGGTTGTCAATTTTTGACTTTGATTCAATCTATGTACAAGTGAGGCCCCTATTGAAGAGTTTGAAAATTGCTGATCAGTCAAAAGCCCTTTTCGAGAAAGATGATTTACCCAATAAGATAAGTCTGTTTCAGGCTTACTGGACTGACCAGACAAATCAAGGTGTATATTTTGCATTGTGCCCATACCTACCTTCGCATATGCACCTGAAATCTCCTTAGGCTTGTCTTGTTGCAATAAAGCCAATGGCTTTATGTTGAAAGTAGTCATGGTAGTTCGAATGTCTCCATGAGAAGGTTTATATTGAAATATAAAAGGAAGGGTGTCTTTTTTCAATTGATCAGCAAAAAATTCAATCTTCCCTGATTTGATGATACTTGGCTTAAATGAGGATGTAATATTTATAACCTCTTTATCATTTTTGTTTTTTTGTGCTAGTGAAACATTGGTTAAGAGTAATAGTGGGCAAAAAAAAGTCACTAGTAAATAATTCAAAATAAAACGCTTTGAAAATATATGTACAATCATGTTTTACTTTTTAATATTTGATTTCTCATCTGATTCAACCAATATCATCTTTTCAGTAGCTTCTGCTTTGAGTTCCACATTTTTTGTATTGTCAATCACACTTTGAAGTGTTGCTCTTGCATTGAAATAATCTTTTTGTCGCAGAAATATTTCTCCCAACAAAATGTAGGTTTTTGTAACCCAATAATCAGAACCCGATTTTTGAATTGTTTCCATTGCTGACTTTTCTGCAGCATTTAAATCATCAGAAGAAAAATAATCAAATGAAATATTATAACGTGCTTCAGCACTGATGGAACCTGTATTGGTTTTTGCTGCAAGTTTAAAATGTTCAATACTGCTGTTATAAACTTTCCCAATTTGATCATTATAACCCAAAACAACTTCAGCATATGCCTTATCATCGGGATTGATTGTTTCGAATCCTAATAAAGATTCAGCATCAGCAGCGCCTATGGTCCAGTTTTTCAAATAATAGTTTGCTCTTACAGCCCCACGTAAACATTCTAATTTTATCTCATTTGACGTTGTCATTGAAGATAATATATTAAAATTTTTCAAAGCATTGGCATAGTCTTTTAATTCAAAAAAGTAAATTTTACCAGCCTGGCGAAGTGCTTTTTCCAGATATTTACTTACCCCTCTTTCAGACAAAGCATCAAAGGCAGCAGCAGATTCTTTCCAACGTTTATCATGCTGAAGCATTCCGCCATATTGGTTCAACACTTCTGAAATGTACATACCAGAAGGAAATTGATTTTTATAATTTTCCAGTGCCTTATACGTTTCAATTTTATTGTTATTTAAAGCAATTGTTTGAATTGATTGATACAATAAAGAATCTTTCTGTAGCTCATTGATGGTTCTCCCTCCTGATTGAAGAAAAGCCTCGTATTCATTTATTTTACCTTTTTCAATAAAGATAGTTCTCGCACTTTCAATGGCATCTGCGGCTTCATCGCTATTAGGATATTCTTTTAATAATTTTTTGTAAACAGCAATTGCATCGTCTTGTCGCTCCAGGTTATAATAACATATTCCTTTTTTTAAAATCGACTGAGGTAACATTTCATCATCACTGTTTACCAATCCGTTTATTTTATCCAGGTAAGGAAGTGCTTTCTGGTATTCTTCTTCAGATATATATGTATCAGCAATTTCCAGAGTTAGTATTGGCAAATAATCTGATGTTGGAAAACGAATTTCAAGCTCTTTTAACATTCTTATCTTTTCTGCCGGATTTTTAATCCCCTCAATGATTGCCAATTGAAAAGATGCATAATCAACCCCAAAACCAGCACCAGCTGAAATTTGCTTGTAGATTGTTTTTGCTTTGATAACGTTTTTAAGCATAAAAGCACAATCTGCAGCACGAATGGAAGCTTCGCGTTTCATTTCATTTTCTGCTATGGAATTCGAAGATACTTTTTCAAAAAATGGCAAGGCCTTCTCGTATTGTTCTTTTTCAAAATATGCATAAGCGAGATTATAAGATGCATTCAAAGCATTTGCCTCGCCTAATGGGCGTTGATCTGTTTTGAGATAATCATTGAAATATTTGATTGCATCATCATATTGTTCTGATCTATAGTAGATTTCACCTTTCCAAAAAATGGCAGCACTATAAAAGCTGGAAGCTCTAAACTTTAGAACTTCATCTAAATATGAAAGCGCTTGTTCATTTTTAATCTCATTTATAAGTTCCATGGAGCGACCAAAATACATCCTTGGTACGATTTGATTATAGACCGCAGAAGTCAGTGTAATTTTTTTTAGTAAATCCAGGGCTTCCTGAAAATTATTTGATTTGGCATAATAAGTGATTTGAATTTCTCTTGCTTCCTTCATGAAGGAAGAATTTGGGTAAGCTGAAATAAATTCATTCAACTTTTGGAATCCCTGATCGGGATACCCCAATTCTAAAGATAATTTTGCATAATTGAAACCAGCCACCTCTCTGCTTTCTGGCGAAATAGGTAAATTCAAGGCAAACAAGAATGAGCTTCTGGCATTTCGTTTGTCATTAACCAACACATAAGAATCTGCAAGATAAAACATGGATTCGCCAGCTATTGAATCTTTACCTAATGAAAGAGGTTTCAATTGTTCAATTGCCTTCGTGAATTTTGCAATTTCATGATATCCAATTCCTAATTCATATCTTTGAACGGGCTCTAATAAAACACCATTGGAAAGTGCTTTTTCGTATAATCCAATAGATTTTGAATAATCACCCTTGTTGAAATAAAGTGATGCTAGAAATTGTTGAACTTCCTTGATATGCAATGCTTCAGAATCATGCATATATTCCTCCCCTACACGAATTGCTTTTTCAACATCCCCTTTTTCCCTATATATGAATGCCATATAAAAAGGAACTGTTTTCTTATATCTTGGATCTTTTTCAATTTCTCTAAACTGCGAAAGAGCATCATCATAAAATCTTTCAGAAAATGATATAAAACCAAGATAATATTTGGCATCAACCCTGTATGAAGATTTTTCAAGTTGAATCAGGCTTTTAAAATAGGGTTTTGCATTATCAAATTTTTTCAAGGAAAAATATGAAACCCCTTTTTCAAATTGTATTTTTTCATTTTCAGCATCACTCAGATACAATGCATCGGTTTTCTCAAGTAAATCAATCGCTTTAAGATAGTCTACGTTCCTAAAATAAAAATCTCCTAAAAAGAATGCAAGATTTACCTGAGTTCTCTTGTCTCCTGTAAAAATCAACTGCTCCATTCCTTTTTTAACAGCCAAAGGATCATCTTGTAAAATATCAGCGATCAGGCCATTTAATTCCAGGTCTGTTTTTTCTTGTGGTTGAAAAAATCTTTTATATGCAGGGTCAGCATTTGAAACCCTGGAAACAGCTGAGGCTGCAGCTCTTAAATCAGATTCCATTAGCTCTCGAGAAAAACGAATAGGTTGAGCATGATCTTTCTCAAATGCCCCCTGCTGGGCAATGGAAATCAGAGGAATTAAAAAATAAAAAAAACCGGACAAAATAGATGCAGGAATGTATTTTCCTTTCATATAAACTGGATGAAAATGTTATTAAAAGTACAGTGTAAATGACTCTATTCAATAAAACGAACACTTCTGTGGATAAATATCGAATAAAAGAAGAGATCTTCACAAAATCATACCTTTGTATGGCTATATTTAACGAAGCTTTAATTCTACAAACCTCACACATGAAAAAGTTGTTAAGCATATACTACAATGCATTTTCTTTTAATACTGCCATGCTTGTTCTAAGGATAGGTTTGGGGATATTGATGATGTCGCATGGATACGACAAATTGATCCATTTTAACCAGATGAAAAGCCACTTTTATGATTTTATGGGCTTGGGGGTCACAACTACCCTCATTCTATCCATTTTTGCTGAATTCTTTTGTGCTTTATTTGTTTTGATTGGATTGTTTACCAGATTGGTAGCATTCCCTTTGGTCATTCAAATGATTGTAATCGTCTTTAAAGTTCATAATATGGACTTTTTTAATACAGCAGAAAAAGGGTCACTTTATCTGGCAGGCTTTATGGTTTTGCTTTTATGTGGCCCCGGAAGAGTAAGTGTTGATGGAGTTGCCAGTAAATAAATTGAATATGTTTTCATACGATTCTCATGTAAGAGTAAGATATGCAGATACAGATCAAATGCATGTCGTTTACCATGGTAAATTCATAGAATATTTTGAATCCGGAAGAACCGAAGCTATCAGGTCAATTGGAATTACCTATAAAGAAATTGAAGCTTGGGGGATTATCATGCCGGTGGTAAGGATACAATGCGATTATATAAGACCCGGAAAGTATGATGATCTCTTGACAATCCGAACAATTCTCAGCGAACTACCCACAAATCACAGAATTGAGTTTGAACAGGAAATTTATAATGAAGAAGAAAAGTTAATTTGTAAGGGTAAAATCCTTTTGTACTTTTTAGATAGAAATACACATCAAAAAGTGGAAATGCCAGCACAATTGGTAGATAAAATCAAACCCTTTTTTGACACGTATGAATCAAAATAATCAAATGATTAAAGCAAGTATAATCACCATTGGGGATGAATTATTGATAGGTCAAACAATAGACACAAACAGTGCCTGGATTGCAACTGAGTTGAATAAGATTGGCATACGAATTCATAGAAGAGTTGCTGTAGGTGATGTTTGGGAAGAAATTTGGGATGCCTTGAACGAAGAAAGTAAGAATGTGAATGTGATTATCATAACTGGGGGGCTTGGGCCAACTTCTGATGATATTACCAAGCCATTGTTGTGTAAATATTTCAATGGGAGTCTTGTGATTGATCCACTTGCGCTAGAAAATGTTAAGCATATTTTTGAAAAATTACTGAATAGGCCCATGCTTGAACGAAACCTCAAGCAAGCGGAAGTTCCTGACACGTGTAAGGTCATTCAAAACAAAAGGGGAACTGCACCAGGGATGATCTTTCAAAAAGAAAACGTGTTCTTTTTTAGCATGCCCGGAGTTCCACATGAGATGAAGGGAATGATGCAAGACGATGTCATTCCATTTCTTCATCAAAAGTTCACATTGTCCCCTGTTTTACACCGAACATTATTAACCGCTGGCATCGGAGAATCCTACCTCGCTGAATTGCTTATTGATTTCGAGAGAGAACTACCTAATTCAATAAAAATGGCATACTTGCCTAGTTATGGCATGGTTAAAGTGCGTCTTTCGTCTCAAGGAGGAGAAGAAAATGTAATTCTTGTAGAGACACAATTCAAAAAACTAAAAACGCTTGTTGAAGCTTACCTTGTTACAGATGAAGATAAATCCATTCCAGAAGTTATTTCCCAATTATACTGGGACAGAAAACAAACATTGGCAGTAGCAGAAAGCTGTACAGGAGGATATATATCTCATTTAATAACGATGATACCGGGGAGTAGTAGTTTTTTTATGGGTGGTGTAGTTAGTTATGCCAATGAGATGAAAATGGATGCACTTGGGGTTCCAGCTGAAACTATTCAATCCTTTGGGGCTGTAAGCCTACAAACTGTGGAAAAAATGGCAGAAGGTGTAAGGAATTTAGCCAATTCAGATTATGGTTTGGCTACATCTGGTATCATGGGGCCTGGTGGCGCAACCGATCAAAAACCCGTTGGTTATGTATGTGTTGCAGTTAGTTCAACAAAAGGTACTTTTTCGAAAATATTTCAATTCCGTTTTGACAGACAGCGAAACATAGAATTGTCAGCTTTAAACGCTTTGGAATTTTTGAGGAAAAATATGGGATAAGTTTATACACCTTTCGTTATCCTGTCAGGCAAAAAAGTTACATTTGTAACAAATTTACAACCCTTTAGCAATCATGGCAATCGTCAATGTTATCATGCCCAAATTAGGCGAAAGCATCATGGAAGCCACCGTGCTCAAATGGCATAAAAAGCCAGGCGACCATGTAAAGCTTGATGAAACGCTATTGGATATTGCTACAGACAAGGTTGATAGTGAAGTGCCTTCTACAGCAGAGGGTATTTTGGAAGAGATTTTATGCAAAGAAAATGATGTTATTTCTATTGGCGCTGTCAT